>QGUZ01000345.1 GCA_003242605.1 Actinomycetota bacterium | reverse complement strand
ACGGTGCGCGGGTCGTCGTCCCGGTCGTCGAGGTCGTGCCCGTGGAACAGGCCCTGCTCGTCGACGAACACCTTCCGGCGCAGCCGCCGGTACGCGGCGTGCGCGGCCGCGTCGGCGGCCTGCTCGATGCGGAAGGCGGGCTGCCGGGCGAGCGTGGCGTCGTCGCCGAGCAGCAGCAGGATGTCATCGCCGGCCTGCGCGCCGGTGGCGGCGGGTCGGTGCGCCATCGCCGTCACCCGCCCGCCGCGCTCAGCACACCGCACGCGCCGCAGGCGGCGCAGCCCGCGCGCTGGTCGGCCCCGCGCATGCCCGCGGCCCGCAGCAGCGCGGCCACCCGCTCGGTGACGTACCGGAGCAGCTCCGGCGACGGCCCGCCGATGCCGTCGCGGGCGGCGAGCGTGCCCGGCATCGGCCGGAACGGCACCACGAACGGGTACACGCCGCGGTCGATCAGCCGTCCCGCGCCCGCGATCAGCTCGTCGGGGTCCTCGCCGAGGCCGACGAGCAGGTACGTGGACACCCGGTTACGGCCGAAGACCCGGACCGCCTCGTCCCACGCCGCCTCGTACTCGGCGAGCGGCACCTTCGACTTGCCGGGCATCCAGCGCCGCCGTACCTCGTCGTCGAGCGACTCGACGTGGATGCCGATCGAGACGGCCCCGGCGTCGCGCAGCTCGCGGATCCAGGCGAGGTCGGCGGGCGGCTCGCACTGCACCTGGATCGGCAGGCCGGGCACGGCCTCCAGCACCGCGCGCACGCACCGGGCGAGATGCTTGGCGCCGCGGTCCGGCCCGGCGGTGGTGCCGGTGGTCATCACCATCTGCCGCACCCCGTCGAGCCGGACCGCCGCCTCGGCCACCTCGGCGAGCTGGGCCGGGGTCTTCGCGGCGACCGTGGTGCCCGCCCGCAGCGACTCCTCGATCGTGCAGAACCGGCAGCGTTCCGGCTCCGCGTACCGGATGCAGGTCTGCACCACGGTCGTGGCGAGCACGTCGGCGCCGTGCAGGCGGGCGATGTGCTCGTACGGCACGCCGTCCGCGGTGGACAGGTCGTAGAACCGGGGCCGCCGCACCGGGGTGAGGGTGAGCCCGGTGTCGGCGTCGCCGAGCAGGACCCGGCCGTCGCGGACCGTGTACGGGCTGGCCGGGTTGATGGGCAGGGCGGCGTTGCCGCCGTCGACGAGGACGTGGCCGTCGTCGCTCGGGCCCGCGCCCTGCGGCCGCCGCAGCGGGATCGGCCCGCGGACGCCGTACAGGGCCAGCTCGGCGCGAGTCCGGATCCGCACGTCCACCGTGGTGCCGGTGGCGCCCGCCGCCGGAGTGCCGACGCTCACGTGATCACCTCAGATCTGGAAGACGGAGTTGATGATCGCGCCCTTGCGCGCGTAGTGGATGAGCGCGTCCTGCACGTCGAGCGGGTGGGTGGGGATGACGCCCTCGATGAGGTCCTCCTCGCGGGCGCCGTGCAGGGAGAGGCCGAACCGGCAGCAGTACACCTTGCCGCCCTCGGCGATGAACGTCTTGAGCTGGTTGTTGATGTTCAGCTCGCCGGGGAACGCGGCGTTGCCGGTGGTCGGGTAGCCACGGGTGGCGAGGCAGTTGAGCGCGCCCGGCCCGTAGAAGTAGATCGCGCTCTCGAAGCCCTTCCGCAGCGCCCGGGTGGCCTGCAGGATCGCCACGAAGCTCACCGAGGACTCGTGCGCGATGCCGTGGATGAGGGTGAAGTACGCCTCGCCGTTCTCCGCCTTGTAGTCCGGGAACACCTTGGTGCTGCCGTACAGGCTGGAGCCCTCGGGCAGCGACGGGTGCGGGATCTCGTTGAGGGACTGCTTCTCCAGCTCGGTGAGCTCGGCGCGGACGGCCTCGGACATGGATGCCTCCTTTTGTGGCTCTGTGTGTGGTTGTGCCGGTGCGCAGGGGTTTGGGAGAAAGCCGGGACGGGGTCGTCGTACGGGAGGGGTCAGTCGTAGAGGGCGGCGAAGGTGTCGTGGAACACCCGCTTGGCGAGCTCGCCGTCGCCGAACGCGGCCACCGCCCGGGCGTGCTCGCCCGCGAAGTCGCCCCACGGCCGGTCGCTGGCGAACAGCACCCGGTCGTGGCCGATGCCGCGGCGCTCGATCTCCCGGGCGAGCCAGTACGGCGCGAAGCCGATCGACCAGGACAGGTCGGTGTAGACCCGCTTGCCCGCCGCGATCCAGTCGAAGAACCGGGATCCGGCGAGCTTGATGTGGCCGCTCATGCCGCCGCCGAAGTGCACCAGGTGGATCGGCACGCGGTCGCCGTACCACTCGACGAGGTGGCCGACCTCGTCGATGTCGGACGCCGCGCCGGGGGAGGTGTGCACGTGCACGACGAGGCCGTGGCGCTCGGCCGCGTCGAAGATCCGGTCCAGGTGCGGGCGGCAGCCGGGGTCGGTGGGACGGCCGCCGAGCAGGAAGCTGAGCTTGAGCGCCCGCACCCCCGGCTCCCCGGCGAGAGCGAGCGCCGAGGCGGTGCGCTCGGTGTCCCGGGGCAGCGGGGACACCCACAGCCCGGCCCGGATGCGGTCGTCGGCCTGGGCGGCCTCGAGGGCGAGCGCGTTGAGGGAGAACGCCACCTCCGGGTCCGGCACGCCGTAGTTCGGCAGCACCAGGGCGCGCTCGACGCCCTCGGCGTCGAGGTCGGCGAGCAGCTGCCGGACCGTGCCGCGGGCGGTGACGTCCGGGTTGACCGGCGGGCCGCCGTAGAACGGGTACGCCGGGAGGATCCCGATGTGGCGGTGTGCGTCGAAGACCATCGCCCGCCTCCGCTCAGCCCGCCGCCGCACCGGTGAGGACCTGGCAGACGTCGGCGGGCCGTGCCCGGTCGGCGATGCGGTCGGCGAGGTACGCCGCGTCGCGGCCGACCGCCTCCAGCCGGCCCGAGCCCCAGGTGTGGAGCCAGGGCAGGCCGAGGAAGTACAGGCCAGGGCAGCCGGTGACGCCGCGCCAGTGCACCACGTCGCCGCGGCCGTCGAAGACCGGCACCTCGATCCAGCGGTGGTCGCGGGTGAACCCGGTCGCCCAGATCACCGTGGTGATCCCGGCCTCGGCCAGGTCGAGCGTGCGCGGATGGTCGGCGGGCGGCTCCCACACCGGGACGTACCGCGGCTCGGCCGGGGCGTCGATGCCGTTCGCGGCGATGTGCGCGTCGATCGCGTCCTTGATGCCCTCGGCGACCGCGTCGGCCCGGTCGAGGTTCTCCTTGAGGTCGCCGGCGAACTCCAGGACCGTGCCGCCGGGGCCGGTGGTGATGCCGGTGAGGTGGCCGTACAGCCGCATGCCGTCGCGGGCGAAGGCGCGCAGGTCGATGTCGCGCCCGCCGTCGCGGCCGGTGACGTAGTGGTTGGCCCGCTCGCGCACCTCCTCGGGGTCGTCGAACTCGTCGATCGTCTTGGCGTAGTGGCCCATCTCGTCGAGCCAGGCGACGCAGTCGCGGCCCCGGTAGAACCGGGCCACCCGCGGGGCGCTGCCGACCGCGAGGTGCACCTGCCGCCCGGCGAGGTGGAGGTCCTCGGCGATCTGGCAGCCGGACTGGCCGCTGCCCACCACGAGCACCGCGCCCTCCGGCAGCGCGTCCGGGTTGCGGTACTCCGAGGAGTGCAGCTGGGTGACGGTCGCGGGCAGCCGCTCGGCCATCCGGGGGATCTTCGGGCCGTGGTACGGGCCGGTGGCGACCACCACCTGGTCGGCGGTGAGCGTGCCCGCGGTGGTGGCCAGCTCGAACGCGCCGGACACGGCGCGGCGCAGCCGGGTGACCCGCACGCCCTCGGCCAGCGGCGGCCGCACGAACGCGGCGTACTCCTCGATGTACCGGATGATCTCCGCGCGGTTCATGAACCCGTCGGGGTCGGGCCCGCGGTAGGGGAAGCCGGGCAGGCGGCACTGCCAGTTCGGGGTCACCAGGAAGAAGTTGTCCCAGCGCCGTTCCCGCCACTCGTACGCGACCCGCTCGGCCTCGAGCACGATGTGCCGGATGCCGCGTTCGCGCAGGTGGTAGCTGATCGACAGGCCGGCCTGGCCGCCGCCGACGACCGCGACCGGGTAGCGGGCCCCGGCCACGCGCGGCGCGCTCACCGGGCGCTCCCGCCTGGAACGTTCCCGCCGGGGGAGTACAGCCGCTCCACGGTCACCGCCGCCCCGGGGGCCGAGCCGTACCCGGCGGCGATCCGCTCGATCTCGGCGAGCTGGGCCTCCGCGGCGGTGCACGCGACGCCGAACTTGGCCCGCACCCGTTCGCTCGCGATCCGCAGCGCGGTCCGGCTGCGTGCCACGAAGTCCGCCACGTCGTACGACTCACCCGGGGCCAGGTGGTCGGCGACGACGGTGGAGGGGGAGTAACAGCGCTGGGTCCGGCCGTCCGGCCAGCGCACGTCGAAGTAGAGCTCAGGCATGGTTCCTCCACGCGCGACCTGCCTCGCCGTCGCGCTGAGCACTACTTCAACCTGCGGCGATTACCGAACGGGGTCATCCGGAATAACCCGCTGTTACTCGACCTGACGCAACGTGACGGGAGCGTAACGATGATCTTGCCTGCGCAGGATCGGGGCTGTGCGGGCCGTCACAACGGGATCCACACCGCGGTGGCGTCGTCGTGGACCTTCGCCGTGCCGCGCGGCCCGTGGGTGCGCTCGGCCTCGCGTACCAGCTCGACGAGCCGGGCCGGGCCGTACTTCTCCGCGATCGTGACAACCTGCGCCCAGGTGTGGCCGTACCACTCGACCAGCCGGTGGACGCCGTCCGTGCAGACCAGCACGCCGTCGAGGTCCGTGACCGGCACCGCGCCGGTGAGCGCCTCGCGGGCCGCCTCCGGCTTGGTCGACGCCACCCAGAACCCGCCCGGCCGGTTGCGCATCTCGTCCACCAGCCCCGGCGGGTACGGCCGGCCGCCGGGCAGCCGGGCGGTG
>QGUZ01000057.1 GCA_003242605.1 Actinomycetota bacterium | reverse complement strand
GTGCGGAGGGGGGCCCGCCCGCCGGTGCGGGGCAGGGTCGCCCCCTCGCCCGGCCCCGGGGGGGTGGGGGCCCCGCGGGGCCGCGCCTTGGCGGGCAGCAGCCGGGCCATGCGCTCCACCAGCTCGGCCGCGGTGGGCCGGCGGGCGGGGTCCCGGCTGAGCGCCTCGCGCAGGATCGGCCGCAGCGACTCGGGGGCCCCGTCCACGTTCGCCCGGCCCGCCGTGATGTTGAAGAAGATCATCTCCAGCGTGCCCTTGCCGAAGGGCGGCTGGCCGGTGGCGGCGAAGATGAGCGTGCCCGCCCAGGCGTGGACGTCGGCCGGCGGGCCCGCCTCCTGGCCCGAGATGATCTCCGGCGCGAGGTAGCCCGGGGTGCCGATGAACATGCCGGTCTGGGTGAGCCGGGTGGCGTCGACGGCCTGGGCGATGCCGAAGTCGATGAGCACCGGCTTGCCGTCGATCATCATCACGTTCGCCGGCTTGAGGTCGCGGTGGATCACCCCGGCCGCGTGCACCGCGGCGAGCGCGTCCGCGACGCCGTACCCGACTCGGATCAACGCCTCCTCGTCGAGCGGGCCCTCCTGCTTCACCAGCTCGTCGAGGGGACGGCCGGGCACGTAGCGGGTCACGATGTACGGGCGAAGGCCGGTCACGTCGGCGTCGACGACCTCGGCGATGTGGTCGTTGCGGACCCGCCGCATCGTCTCCACCTCGCGCGAGAGCCGCCGCCGGGCGACGTCGTCGGCGGCGACCTCGGCACGCAGCATCTTCACGGCGACCTGCCTGCCCTGCGGGTCGACCGCGAGGTGGACGACGCCCATGCCGCCCTCGCCGAGCCGCCTCAGCAGCCGGTAAGGCCCGAGTCGGTCCTCCTGGTTCATGGCACTAGGCACCATACCGACTCAAGGATGCGGCAATGAATGAACCGATCGGCCACGTTCCCCCGCCCTGCTCAACGTTCGGAACTCCCACGTTTTCCCAAACGACGGTGTGACGCAAGGCGTACGCGAGTGCCGATTCGGTCACGTTACCCCGCGTGTTCACCCGCCGCCCACTACAAATGAGGATGTTTCACATGAAACCGCCACGGGAACGGCCCGCACAACCTGGAAAGTCACCGGGCGGCGCGGAGCCCCGCGGCGCGCGTTCCGGGCGGCCGGGACACGGCGGACGGCGGCCGCCGCCGTCACCGAGCGCGACCGGTGGGGCGCGGCGGCGCGGGCGCCGGGCTCCGCGCCGCCGTCGCAACCGCCTACTAGCCGAAAAGGGCCCGGTTATTCGTATTGTTTGTGCTTTTCCGGGCGGCCATGTCCGGTACGGCCGGCCCGAAGTGCGGCCGTTTCACGAGGCGGCCGGCATCGCCACGGGCAGCACCTCGGCGGCCTTGAGCCGGGCGAGGGCCGCGCCGGAGAGCGCGAGCTTCGAGCGGCGCAGGCCGCTGCCGATCACGACGAACGGCGCGGCGGCCACCGCCTCGTCGACGAGCACCGGCCAGGACTCGGGCAGGCCGATCGGGGTGATGCCGCCGTACTCCATGCCGGTGAGCCCGACCGCCTCCTCGCGCGGGGCGAACGAGGCCTTGCGCGCGCCCAGGTGGCGGCGGACCGCGCCGTTCACGTCGGCCCGGGTGCTCGCCTGCACCAGCACCGCGGCGTGCCGGGTCTCGCCGCCGCGCCGGGCCGCCACGATGACGCAGTTCGCCGACTCCTCCAGGGCCACGCCGTACCGTTCGCAGAACGCGGCCGTGTCGGCGAGCTCGGGGTCGATCTCGGCGACCTTCGCCTCGCCGTCGAGGCCGTCCAGCTCGCGCAGGGCGCGCTCCACCGGCGGCGCGAGCAGGTCCGGCCGCTCCAGGGCGGGAATCCACTCGAGCTTCATCACGCCAGGGTAGCCCTACTGGGAGAGCACGCGGCGGTGCAGGTCGGTGACGACGGTCCGGGCGGACTCGAGCGCGCCGGCGATCCACGCGTTGAGGTTGGTGAGCCAGTCCCCGGCGAAGTAGACGCGGCCCGCGGGGCGGCGCAGCGTGGCGAGCACGCCCGGGTCGGTGAACGTCGCCCAGGCGCCCTCGATGTACGGCTGGCGCATCCACGCCACCGAGGCGCTCGACAGCACGCCGGTGCGGTACTTCTCGCCGTGGATCTTCTTGCCCTGGGTGAGCGCCCGGCGGTGCCGTTCCCGGTGGGACAGCTCGGTGAAGGGGTCCTTGGCCGCGCCGATCGTGTAGTAGCCGATGAGGATGCCCCGCCGGCCGAAGAACCCGTACGACGGGTACCAGATGCGGGTGATGTCGAGATCGGTCTCGGTGCTGCCGCCGAAGATCTTGTCCTCCAGCTCCCACCACCGCCGGTCGTACTCGATGGCGATCTTCCCGGCCGGGGTGGGCTGGGCCGCGGTGAGCGCGCTCACCACGGGGGCGCCGAGGTTGCCGGGGATGCGGGCGAGCAGGTGCGGCGGGAGGGTGGCGATGCAGTAGTCGGCGGTGTGCACCACGGTGCCGTCCGGGCCCTCGCAGGTGACGTCGACCCGATCGGGCAGGGTGTCGATGCGGGTGACCTTGGTGCGGGTGAGGATGCGGTCCTCGCCGACCTTCTCGGCGAACGCGCGCACCAGGGCGTCCATGCCGCCGACCATCTGGAACATCGGCGCCGCCTGCTCCTGGCTCGCGGTCTTGGTGAGCGCCCGGGGCAGGTCGTAGCCGAGCACCTCGGACACCGAGGGCACCGGGGCGAGCGGCCGGCCCGGCCCCACCCCCGGCGGCGTCCGGTAGCCGCGCCGGTCCGACCCGGTGTACCGGTAGGCGCGGTCGAGGTCGCCGAACTCGGCGAGGAAGTCGAGCAGGTTCTCCCGGTCGGCCCGGGTGAGCCGCCGGTCGAGCGCCCCGGCGTTCGTCGCCTTGGCGAGCAGCTCCGACAGGTAGCCGTACATGTCGGCGCGGTAGGTGGCCGCCCGGATCGGCGCCTTCATGCCCTTGGTGTAGACGTACGCCTGGGCGTTGTCGTTGATGAACACCTCGACCGGGATGCCCAGCTCGCGGCAGTAGTCCATGGTGAGCATCCACTGCGCGATCCGGGCCGGCCCGGCGTTGAAGTAGCCGCCCTCGCCGAACCGCACGACCTGCTGCTCGTCGCCGATCTCGGTGAACCGGTCGCCGCCGCGCAACGTGAAGCACCGGCCGCCGATCCGGTCGCGGGCCTCGATCACGGTGCAGTCGTAGCCCGCCTTGCCGAGCTCGTACGCGCAGGCGAGGCCGGTCACCCCGGCGCCGAGGATGAGCACCTTGGCGGAGGCGCGGCCGGTGAGGCTGAAGTCGCCGGGGCGGGGGGCGATGTAGTCGCGTTTCTGCTCGCGCGGGGCGAGGCCGAGCGCGCCCATCGCGGCGTACATCGCGCCCGCGCCGCCCGCCGCGCCGATGCCGAGGAGCAGGGCGCGCCGGGTGACCGGGCCGGGCCGGCGCCGCCGGGGCGGCGGGGGCGGTGGCTGGTCGGGCTGTGCCGTCTCCTCCTGGGCCGGTCGGGGGTCCGGTCCCTGATCGGTGGTCATCCGTACACTCCGCTGCCGCAGGCCACCTGCCCGGCGATCATCGCGTAGATGCCGAACAGGGCCATGATCTCGTGGTAGTCGTCGGTGGTGAACTCGGTGTGGCGGGGGCCGACCTGCCGGGTGCCGGGGATGATGGCGCACCCGGCCGCGATCGCGGTGGAGTTCCACTCCACGCCGAGCGTGAACGGCGGCTCCACCGTGTAGGGACGGAAGTCGGCGAGGCGGTTGAGCGCGCGGACGGTCGCCTCGCGGATGCGCCGCTGGGCGACACCCGGCGGGAGCAGCTCGGCGGCGAACTTGTCGATGCCGCGCTTGACCGCGACGGTCTCCACGTCGCCGAGCACCTCGCGGGCCTCCTCGCAGACCGCCTCGTCGCCGGTGACGAGCACGACCGGCACGCCGAGGAACCCGGCGAAGCCGGCGACGAGCCGGGTCTCGCCGCAGAGCTCGCCGTTGAGGTAGACGTTCTGGATCTCCTTGCCCATCCAGGTGTGGTTGAGCACGCCGTGCTGCACCCCGGCCCGGGCGTGGTAGCCGACGAAGCACGCCGCCCGGAAGCCGGCGGTGAGGCCCTCGGCCATGCGCATCGGCTTGCCCGGGCCGCGGATGAGCGTGGCGCGGGGGTCGAGCAGGTCGATACGGAGGTTCTTGGTGGAGCCGTGCGCGTCGTTGACGACCACGGCCTCGGCCCCGGCGGCGTAGGCGCCGTCGACCGCGGCGTTGGCGTCACCGGTCATCAGCTCGCAGCCGCGCTCGTAGCCGCGGCCGCCGGCGTGCATCTCCTCCGGGTCGGTGAGACCGGTCACGCCCTCCATGTCCACCGAGACGTACACCTTCATCGTGCGAACCTCACCTCGCGACCTCATCCAGACGGCTCGTCCGCGCGCGCTCGGCCGGGGACGCGCCGGGGGAACGCGCCCCATGCCGCATATACACCCGGCGGCGGCCGCCCCCGCGCCCGGCCCCCGATCTTCGCCGGGCCGCCGGGCGCGGCGGGTACGGCTCACGCCTCGGCGTCGCCGGCGGTGTACTGCAGGCCCCAGGTCTCCACCCGGCGCCGGTCGTCGGCGTCCATCAGCTCGAAGTGCTCGGTCATGTACCGCCGGACGTGGTCGCGCCAGGGCTCGGGGACCTCGTCGAGCGCGGGCGGGTAGACCCGCTCCAGCCAGCGGGTCGACTCGATGGTGGGGCGCAGGTACTCGTTCGCCTTGGCGAACGGGGTGTTCTCGATGCCGGGCACCCGGGCGCAGCCGTACTCGATCATCTCCTGGCCCCCGTACGGCGGGCGGCGCTGCCACTTGGCCGCCACCGGGCGGTCCGCGGTGATCTCGGTGCGCAGCGGCCGCCGCTCGATCGCCGCCTGGATGAGCTCCTTGTACAGGCACTTGCCGCACCTGCCACAGGCGGACTCGGCGTCCCCGCGCAGGCACCAGCGCACCTGGTCGCGCAGCTTGGAGTTGAGCGCGATCTTCATCGTCATCGCCTCGCTGATGCCCGCGACCGGCAGCACCATCGGCAGCCCGGCCGCGGCGAACAGCCGCCCCCACTTGCCGTGCTGCGACCACATCGGGTTGTCGGGGGTGTAGCGGTGCACGTACCGGCCGCCGCCGAGCCAGCGCGAGCCGATCTCGTAGCCGAGCGCGACCCCGCCGAGGTCCATGCGGTCGGCGAGCAGGATCGCCCCGGCGAGCACCGCGTGGTGCTCGGGGTAGCCGGGGCGCGGGTAGCTCAGCACGAACTCCAGGTCCGACTGGACCACGGTGAGGTCCCGGCCGGTGGCCTGGGCGAGGCGGACGATCGTGTCGGAGCGGTAGTGGGTCCACCGGTTGGGCCGCCGCGGGTGGGAGACGCGCTGGAAGGTGATGAACGGCGCGTCCGGGAAGATCACCGCGACCGCGGCCGAGTCGGCGCCGCCGCTGTAGGAGATCGCGAGCTCGCGGCCGCGGGCGCGCGGCGCCACGTCGCCCACCGGGCCCGCCGCCACGCCCCACCCGTCGTGCAGGGCGCGCGCGAAGCGCTCGGAGATCGGGCGGTCGAAGACGACCCGCCGCCGGGTCCAGGGGGCGACCACCGTCCAGGCGACCAGCGCGAGCAGGTCCGGATGCACCTCGCCGGGCGGTACGGCGGGCCGCACGTGGCAGGAGTTGGTGGCGAGCTCGACCCGCTGGCCGTCGGTGACCGTGCCGGTGAGCTCCTCCTCGGGGTCGAGCCGGAAGGTCAGTTCCCAGGTGCCGTCGGTCTCACGCCATCTCACGCGCACGGCGGTGCTCCTCGAGCGGCTCCCCGAACGGCTTGTCCTCCCCGCGCTCGGCGTCCGCGGCCCGCTCCAGGCGGTCGAGCCGCGCCTCGAGGCGGTCGATCGCCTGCCAGATCAGCACCTCGGACTGGAGCAGGCGGTCGGTCGCCGCGGCGGTCTCCTCGGCGAGCCGCCGCGCCTCCCCGACCTTGGCGGGCATGCCCGGATCCGCGGGCGGCTGGGCCGGTTTCCGCTGCTCCTTGCGCAGCCGATCGACCTCCGCGCGGAGCGCGACCACCTCCCGGCGCAGCGCCCGGACCTCCCAGAGGGCGTCACGGACGTCCCGGCGGTGATCCGCCCGCGACACGTAGCGGGCGTCGAACCGGGCGCGCACGGCGCGCCGAATCTTGGCGGGCACCAAGACCCGCAGAAAGAACCGGCTCATGGCCCGCCACGATAGCGGGTGAATGCGTCCCTTCCGGGCGGTTCACAGCTTTCTGTGCGCTTATCGGAACGTGCCGTTCGTCATGCCCGCCGGCTCCTCCGGCACCGCGATCAGGCCCAGCTCGGCGGGCGAGGCCATGAGCGGGTGCGACGGCACGACCCGCACCGTGTAGCCGAACGCGCCGGTGCGGTCGAGCGGCACGGTGCCGTGGAATATCACCCGGCCGTCGTCGGTCGACTCCACCGGCTCGAGCGTGGCGTACGACGGTTGCACCAGCTCGTCGTGGGCGCCGACCCGGCCGTAGGCGGCCTGCACCGCGACGTCGCCCGGCTCCAGCTCGCCGAGCGCCACCGTTGCCCGCACGTCGAGGGTCGCGCCGAGCTCCGGCGTGTCGCCGACCCCGGAGGTCTCCACGTGCTCGACCCGCACGCCCGGCCAGGCGCGCCGTACCCGCAGCTTCCACGCGGCGAACGCGCGGGCCTGCCGGTAGTTGTCGGCGGCGAGCTCGCGGGCCGCGCGCGCGGCCGGGGTGTACAGGTCCACCACGTAGTCGCGCAGCATGCGGCCGGCGAGCACCTTCGGGCCGAGCGAGGTGAGGGTGTGCTTGACCATCTCGATCCAGCGGCGCGGCGGGCCGCCGCCGGCCCGGTCGTAGAACCGGGGCGCGACCTCGCGCTCGATCAGGTCGTACAGCGCGCTCGCCTCGAGCTCGTCACGCCGGTCGGGGTCCTCGACGCCGTCGGCGGTGGGGATCGCCCAGCCGTTGTTGCCGTCGTACCACTCGTCCCACCAGCCGTCCCGGATGGACAGGTTGAGGCCGCCGTTGAGCGCGGCCTTCATGCCGGAGGTGCCGCAGGCCTCGAGCGGGCGCAGCGGGTTGTTCATCCACACGTCGCAGCCCTGCACCAGCAGCTGGGCGAGCGACATGTCGTAGTCGGGCAGGAAGACGATGCGGTGCCGCACGTCCTCCTGGTCGGCGAACCGCACGATCTGCTGGATGAGCCGCTTGCCGCCCTCGTCGGCCGGGTGCGCCTTGCCCGCGATCACGATCTGCACCGGGCGCTCCGGGTGGAGCAGGATCGCGCGCAGCCGGTCGGGGTCGCGCAGCATGAGCGTGAGCCGCTTGTAGGAGGGCACGCGGCGGGCGAACCCGATGGTGAGCACCTCGGGGTCGAGCGCCTCGTCGATCCAGTTGAGCTCGGGGTCGGAGGCGCCGCGCTCCCGCCAGGACCGGCGCAGCCGCTCCCGGGCCGCCTCGACCAGGCGGCGGCGCAGCTTGCCGCGGATCTCCCAGATCTCCTCGTCGCCGAGCTTCTGGATCGCCTCCCAGCCCTTCGCCTCCTCGGCGAGCAGCGGGAGCCGCTCGCCCGCGAGCTCGAGGGCCTCGCGGCCCACCCAGGTGGGCGCGTGCACGCCGTTGGTGATCGAGCCGATCGGCACCTCGTCGACGTCGAAGCCGGGCCACAGGGCCTGGAACATCTCCCGGCTCACCTTGCCGTGCAGCCGGGAGACGCCGTTCACCCGCTGGGCGAGGCGCATGCCCATCACGGCCATGTTGAACAGCGCCTTGTCGCCGCCCTCGCCCTCCGGCTCGGCGCCGAGCTCGAGGATGCGCTCGACGTCCACGGTGGGCCAGGCGTTGTCGCCGCCGAACTGGCGGGCGATCATGTCCATCGGGAACCGGTCGATGCCGGCCGGGACCGGGGTGTGGGTGGTGAACACGGTGCCGGCCCGCACCGCCTCGAGCGCCTCGTCGAAGGTGAGCCGGGCCTCGGTGAGCTCGCGGATGCGCTCCAGGCCGAGGAAGCCGGCGTGGCCCTCGTTGGTGTGGAACACCTCGGGCTCGGGGTGGCCGGTGATCCGGCAGTAGGCGCGCACCGCGCGCACCCCGCCGATGCCGAGCAGCACCTCCTGCAGCAGCCGGTGGTCGGTGCCGCCGCCGTACAGCCGGTCGGTGACGTCCCGGGCGAGCGCGTCGTTGTCGGCCACGTCCGAGTCGAGCAGCAGCAGCGGCACCCGGCCCACCTGGGCGACCCAGATCTGGGCGTGCAGCACCCGGTTCTCCGGCAGGTTGACGCGGATCCGCGCGGGCTCGCCGTCCGGCTCCTTGAGCAGGGTGAGCGGCATTCCGCCGGGGTCGAGGCTGGGGTAGTGCTCGAGCTGCCAGCCCTCGGGTGAGAGCGACTGGGTGAAGTACCCGTGGCGGTAGAGCAGGCCCACGCCGATGATCGGGACGCCGAGGTCGCTGGCGGCCTTGAGGTGGTCCCCGGCGAGGATGCCGAGGCCGCCGGAGTACTGCGGCAGCGCGGCGGCGATACCGAACTCCGGCGAGAAGTAGGCGATCGCGCGCGGCGCGTCCGGGAGGTTCTGGTACCACCGCGGCGCGGTCATGTACTCGCGCAGGTCGTCGGCGGCGTCGGCGAGCCGCCGCAGGAAGCGGCGGTCCCGGGCGAGCTCGGCGAGCCGGGCGGAGTCGACGGCGCCGAGCAGCGCGACCGGGTCGTGGCCGACCCGCTCCCAGGTCTCGGGGTCCACCTGCGCGAAGAGATCCATCGTCTCCGGGTGCCAGGACCAGCGGAGATTGTGCACGAGCTCACCGAGCGCGGCGAGCTCGGGAGGAAGGACGGTACGGACGGTGAACCTGCGGATTGCTCTCACGGTGCCAGACCCTAGTTACTCGGTGCCGCCGGACGCGACCGAAACGCCTTTGTCGGCCGCAAGCGAGTCGTCAGTCTCGCTCTCTCCACTAGCAAATGGCGGCAAACCCACCAATAGCCTGCTCATGATGTGAGACCGCTCGGCGATCACGCACAACGATCGACGTCGATCGGTGAGTCGAGCGCCTGATCCCAGGGTAAACAGATCTCACCGCGAGAACACGATCAGGCACACCTCGTCACGGGCCGTGCGGCGAATCCGCCGCCGGGTCTTTCCCGGCGAGGGGTAAGGGTGGACCATTGGGGCAACCCATAAAGTGTGTCCCGTCCGCCACCTAAGTGAGGGTCGCTGTGTGCTGCGCCAAACCTGCTTGACGAACTGAAGATCCAAATTTGCCCGATTCCGGCGGTACCGGTGTGCCGTCGCTACCGTGAGTGCGATGATCGGACGAATCCCAATCCAGGACATCCACCCAGTCGTCGACTGCGGCCGCCGACCGGCCAAGGCCGCGGCAGGTGAGACCTTCCAGATCAGTGCCACCGTGTTCCGCGAGGGGCACGAGGCGGTGGCCGCCGGGGTCGTGCTGTTCGCCCCGGACGGCACCGCCGGCCCGTTGCTGCGCATGCACGAGGTCGCCCCCGGCACGGATCGCTGGGCCGTCGACGTGTCGCTGCCCACGGAGGGGCACTGGCACTTCCGGATCGAGGCATGGGGCGACCCCATCGCGACCTGGTTCCACGACGCGGGCATCAAGATCCCGCGCGGCATGGACGCCGACCTCATGTGCGAGGAGGGCGCCCGGCTGTTCGAGCGCGCGGCGCGCGCCGTACGGCCGAACCAGTGCCCGCAGAACGACGGGTCGGGGCGGTGCGGGCACCGGGCCGCGCTGCTCGAGGTGGCGGCGCGGCTGCGGGACGACGCGGTGGACCCGCGGGCGCGGTTCGCGTACGCGAAGCTGCCCGAGGTGGAGCAGATGCTGCTCATCCACCCGCTGCGCGACCTGCTCACCCGCTCCCCCAAGCACCGCATCGTGGTGCACCGGCGGCGGGCGCTGTTCGGCTCGTGGTACGAGTTCTTCCCGCGCTCGGAGGGGGCGCACGTCGGCGAGGACGGGCAGATGAAGTCCGGCACCTTCGCCACCGCGGCGCGGCGGCTGCCGGCGATCGCGGAGATGGGCTTCGACGTGGTCTACCTCCCGCCGATCCACCCGATCGGGAAGACCAACCGCAAGGGCCGCAACAACACCCTCGTCGCCGAGCCGGGCGACCCCGGGTCGCCGTGGGCGATCGGCTCGGAGGAGGGCGGGCACGACGCGGTCCACCCCGACCTGGGCACGATCGAGGACTTCGACGCGTTCGTCGCCCGGGCCCGCGAGCTGGGGTTGGAGGTCGCGCTCGACCTCGCCCTGCAGTGCTCCCCCGACCACCCGTGGGTGAAGGAGCACCCGGAGTGGTTCACCATCCGGGCCGACGGCACGATCGCGTACGCGGAGAACCCGCCGAAGAAGTACCAGGACATCTATCCGCTCAACTTCGACAAGGACCCCGAGGGCCTGTACGCCGAGGTCAAGCGCATCGTCCGGTTCTGGATGTCGCACGGCGTGCGGATCTTCCGGGTGGACAACCCGCACACCAAGCCGGTGCCGTTCTGGGAGCGGCTGCTCGCCGAGATCCACGCCACCGACCCGGACGTGCTGTTCCTGTCGGAGGCGTTCACCCGGCCGGCGATGCTGCAGACGCTGGCGAAGATCGGCTTCCACCAGTCGTACACGTACTTCACCTGGCGCAACACCAAGCAGGAGCTCGAGGAGTACCTCACCGAGCTCGCCCACAAGACGTCACATTTTCTGCGCCCGAACCTGTTTGTTAACACACCGGACATTCTTCACGAGTACCTTCAAACCGGTGGGCGGCCCGCATTCCAGATTCGCGCGGTTCTGGCGGCGCTCATGTCGCCGACGTGGGGCATATATTCCGGTTATGAATTGTGCGAAAATGTTCCGGTTCGTCCGGGTAGCGAGGAATATCTCGACAGCGAGAAATATCAGTACAAGCCTCGCGACTGGGCCGCGGCCGAGCGGGAAGGGCGCAGCATCGCGCCGTTCATCCGGCGGCTGAACATGCTCAGGCGGGCACACCCGGCCCTGCAGGAATTGCGTAACCTACGATTCCACTACGTCGACCAGCCGGAGCTGATCTGCTTCTCCAAGAGGCTGCCCGGCCCCTATGACCCCGCCACACGACGGCAGGGCATGGGCGACGTCGTACTGGCCGTCGTCAACCTCGACCCGCACCACACCCGCGAGGCGACGGTGCATCTGGACATGCCGGCGCTCGGCCTGGACTGGAACGCCGAGTTCATCGTCGACGACGAGCTCAGCGGCGAGTCCTACCGGTGGCGCCGGTCGAACTACGTACGGCTCGATCCGTACGTCTGTCCGGCCCACGTGTTCACCCTCCGAGCGGCGTCGGCGAACCCCCGGTGAACCACCTGACACTTCGATCCGGCCGGTGGCCCGGCCGGTGACAGGCGACCAGCCGGCCCGCCGGGCGTGCCGCCCCGGCGGGCCGCCGGAAAGTGAGAGCGGGGAGGTAACGTGCGTGAGCTGATCGCACATATCCGTCCGGCCGACCGCACACCCGGTGGCCGGGCGCTCACGGCGGAGGATCGACCGGCGAAGGAGGAGCCGTGAGCGCCGCGTCGCAGCCGGTTCCGAACACCTTCACCCACGAGACGCCACGCGACCCCTTCTGGTACAAGCGGGCCGTCTTCTACGAGGTGCTCATCCGGGGCTTCAAGGACTCCAACGGCGACGGCACCGGTGACATCAACGGGCTGATCGAGAAGCTCGACTACCTGAAGTGGCTCGGCGTGGACTGCCTGTGGCTGCTGCCCATGTACGAATCCCCGCTGCGCGACGGCGGGTACGACATCTCGGACTACACCAAGATCCTGCCCGAGTACGGCACGCTCGGCGACTTCATCAGGCTCGTCGACGAGGCGCACAAGCGGGGCATGCGCATCATCGCCGACCTGGTGATGAACCACACCAGCGACCAGCACCCGTGGTTCCAGGCCTCCCGCCACGACCCGGACGGCCCGTACGGCGACTTCTACGTCTGGTCCGACACCGACGAGAAGTACAAGGACGCCCGCATCATCTTCGTCGACACCGAGACGTCGAACTGGACCTACGACCCGGTGCGCGGCCAGTACTACTGGCACCGCTTCTTCCACCACCAGCCGGACCTCAACTACAACAACCCGGCGGTGCAGGAGGCGATGCTGGAGGTGCTGCGGTTCTGGCTCGACCTCGGCATCGACGGCTTCCGGCTCGACGCCGTGCCGTACCTGTTCGAGAAGGACGGCACCAACTGCGAGAATCTCCCGGAGACGCACGCCTACCTCAAGCGCATCCGCGCCGAGGTGGACCGGCTCTACCCGGACCGGGTGCTGCTCGCCGAGGCGAACCAGTGGCCGTCGGACGTGGTCGAGTACTTCGGCGACCCGGTCACCGGCGGCGACGAGTGCCACATGGCGTTCCACTTCCCGCTCATGCCACGCATCTTCATGGCGGTCCGGCGCGAGTCGCGCTACCCGATCTCCGAGATCCTCGCCCAGACGCCGAAGATCCCGGAGAACTGTCAGTGGGGCATCTTCCTGCGCAACCACGACGAGCTCACCCTCGAGATGGTGACCGACGAGGAGCGCGACTACATGTACGCCGAGTACGCCAAGGACCCGCGGATGCGGGCGAACGTGGGCATCCGGCGGCGGCTCGCGCCCCTGCTCGACAACGACCGGAACCAGATCGAGCTGTTCACCGCGCTGCTGCTGTCCCTGCCGGGGTCGCCGGTGCTCTACTACGGCGACGAGATCGGCATGGGGGACAACATCTGGCTCGGTGACCGCGACGGCGTGCGCACCCCGATGCAGTGGACCCCGGACCGCAACGCCGGCTTCTCCGACTGCGACCCGGGCCGCCTCTACCTGCCGGTGATCATGGACCCGATCTACGGGTACCAGGCGCTCAACGTCGAGGCCCAGCAGAAGAACCCCGGCTCGCTACTGCACTGGACCCGGCGGATGATCGAGATCCGCAAGCGCCACCCGGTGTTCGGGCTCGGCGACTTCACCGAGCTCAACTCGTCGAACCCGAGCGTGCTGGCGTTCGTGCGGGAGCTCGGCAACGACCGGGTGCTGTGCGTCAACAACCTGTCCCGCTTCCCGCAGCCGGTGGAGCTGGACCTGCGCCGGTTCGAGGGGTCCACTCCGGTGGAGTGCATGGGCGGCGTGCCGTTCCCGCCGATCGGCGAGCTCCCGTATCTTCTGACGCTTCCTGGGCATGGGTTCTACTGGTTCACGCTGACGCCCACGAGCGCCACCGAGGAGTCGTGACAACAGCACTCGAAGACCTGCTCGCCGGATGGATCGGCCGCCAGCGCTGGTTCGCCGGCAAGGGACGCGCGATCGACGGCGTCGGCATCGAGTCCGACGTCGAGCTGAAGTCCGGCGACCCCGGCCTGCGGCACCTGATCCTCCAGGTCCGCCAGGCCGGGACCCGGGACCGCTACCAGCTGCTGCTCGGCACCCGCCAGGAGATCCCGCAGCGGCTGCAGCACGCGCACATCGGTGGCGGCTACTACGACGCGGCGCACGACGCCGAGCTCACCGCCGTCCTGCTGGAGGCGATGGCGCAGGGGGCCGACATCGGTCCCCTGCGCTTCCGCGCGATGGAGGGCGTGACGATCGAGACCGGGCTGCGCAGCCTGGTGCTCGGCGCCGAGCAGTCGAACACCTCGCTGGTGTTCGGCGAGGCGTACATCTGCAAGCTGTTCCGCCGCCTGGTGCCCGGGATCAACCCCGAGGTGGAGATCGTCACCGCGCTCGCCCGGCGCGGCTCGCCGCACATCGCGCAGCCGTACGGGTGGTTCGCCATCGACATCGACGGGGTGGACACCACGCTCGCGTTCATGCAGCGCTACCTCAGCACCGCGAACGACGGCTGGTCGCTCGCCCTGGCGAGCGTGCGCGACCTGTACGGCTACGCCCACCAGCCCGAGATCCCCGCCTCGGACGTGGGCGGCGACTTCGCCGCCGAGTCGCACCGTCTCGGCATCGCCACCGCGCGGGTGCACCGCGAGCTCGCCGCCGCGTTCCCCACCGGCACCCTCGACCCGCCGGAGATCAAGCGCATGGCCGAGCGGCTGCGCGCCCGGCTCGACCGGACCCTGCTCGAGGTGCCCCAGCTGCGCGGCCGCGACGAGGTGGTGCACGCCGCCTACGACCGGCTCGCCGACATCGACCACCCGATCACCGTGCAGCGGGTGCACGGCGACTACCACCTCGGCCAGGTGATGCGCACCCACACCGAGTGGGTGGTGCTCGACTTCGAGGGCGAGCCCGGTCAGCCGCTCGAGGAGCGCCGCGCCCTCGACACCCCGCTGCGCGACGTCGCCGGCATGCTGCGCTCCTTCGACTACGCCGCGCGCCACCTGCTCATCAACCACCCCGAGGGCCGCATCCTCGAGCCCCGCGCCGCCGAGTGGTCGGCCCGCAACCGCGCCGCCTTCCTCGCCGGCTACACCGAGGGTGGCGGCCGGGTGCACGGCGACGACGCGGTCCTGCTCCGCGCCCTCGAGTACGCCAAGGCCGTCTACGAGGTCGGCTACGAGGCCCGCAACCGCCCCACCTGGCTGTCGATCCCGCTCGCCGCGTTCACCCTCCGCGAGGAGTAGCCGTACCGGCGTCCGGGCCGGTTCCGCCGGCCGTGCCGTACGGCCCGCGCCGGTGGCCCCGACGTCACCCCTCGCGGCCGGACGCGTTCCGCGCGCCGGCCAGCAGGTCGCCGAGGTCCCGCGCCGCGGCGATCCCCGTGTCCCGCAGCTCCGCGGCAACCTCGCGCAGGGTCCGCACGGCGTAGGCGTTGACGGCGAGCGCGTCCTCGGCGAACCGCAGCGCCGTGCCGGCCGCGGCGTCGGCGTCGCCCGTGAGCAGGTGGGCCTTGGCGAGGCAGGACCCGAACCAGGCGCGGTCGCGGCGGTACGCCTCCGGCAGGCGGGCCAGGCCCGCCTCGAGCAGGGGGACGGCCCGGTCGCCCGCGCCGAGCTCGATCTCGGCCATGCCGCGCTGCATGGCGAACCAGCCGTCGTCGTAGAAGTACATCCACGCGGGCTCGTCCTCCGGCCGCTCGGTCGCCCTGACGATCAGCCGCTCGGCCTCGTCGAGCAGGACGCGGGCCGCCTCCGCCTCGCCCATCAAGGCGTGCCCCCGCGCCGCCATCTGCGCGGCCATGCCCTGCACGCCCGGCGTGGTGTGCCCGTCGTGCAGCCGCGCCGCCTCGGCGAGCCGTACGCAGGCGCGCCCGTCCCCGATGCTCCACGCCTGGTGGGCGCGCATGCTCAACGTGGTCGCGGCGAGCCGCGCGTCGCCCGCCTCCAGCGCCCAGGCGTGCGCCCGGTCGTACCAGGCGAGCGCCGCAGCCAGGTCGCCGGAGTCCTGGCACATCCACGCCACGAACTGCGCGTACTCGGCCGCGAGCCCGACCAGCCGCTCCCCCAGCGGTCCCCCGGCCCCGTGCGCCAGCTCGGCGACGACCGCGAGCTGCGCGCGCACCACCGGCAGCAGCGGGCGGCTCCCCGTGGTGTCCTCGACCCGCCGGTGCTCGGCGAGGCACCGCTCCAGCCAGCGCACGGCCGCCTCGTCCACCCGCCGCGGCTCGCGCACCGCCCGGGTGAGCCGCTCGTACAGGTCCGGATCGGGCGCGAGGGACGGCAGCGCCACCGCGGGCACGGGCTCGCGGACGATGCCGAGCGGTACCTCCCCGGCCGTCCGGTGGATTCGTGGGGCCCGTCCCATCCGCGCCTCCCCTCGGCCCGCTGCGCCCACCGGTCTCATTCCCGGCCTCGCGGCACGGTCGTTACGGGCTTGTGATGGGTCTGCGCGGGGGCGCGGGGTTGGATCAGGTGACGGAGAGGCAGGGTATGAGCGAACGGTGGAGTGATCGGTGCGAGCGAGGAGTGGTGAGCGGGTGATGGATGCGGAGCTGGACCGGCTGGCGAGCGGGGCCCACCATGATCCGCATTCGATTCTGGGCGCTCACCCCGGCCCCGAGGGCGTGACGATCCGGGCGCTTCGGCCGCTGGCGGAGAAGGTCGAGGTGCTCGTCGGCGACGAGGCCCGGGAGATGCGGCACGTCGCGCACGGGGTGTTCGAGACGACGATCCCGGGCCTGGACAAGATCCCGGACTACCGGCTGCGGGTCACCTACGCCGGGTGCGAGCCGCAGGTCGTGCACGACCCCTACCGGCACTGGCCGACGATCGGCGAGCTCGACCTGCACCTGATCGGCGAGGGGCGGCACGAGCGGCTGTGGGAGGTGCTCGGCGCCCGGGTGATGCGGCACGAGGACGTCGACGGCACGGCGTTCGCCGTGTGGGCGCCGAACGCCCGGGGCGTGCGGCTGATCGGCGACTTCAACCACTGGGACGGGCAGGGGTACCCGATGCGGTCGCTCGGCCGGTCCGGGGTGTGGGAGCTGTTCGTGCCGGGGATCGGGCCCGGCGAGCGGTACAAGTTCGCGGTGCTCGGCGTGGACGGGGTGTGGCGGGAGAAGGCCGACCCGATGGCCCGCCGTACCGAGGTGCCGCCGGCGACCGCGTCGATCGTGGAGCGGTCGACGTACGAGTGGCAGGACGACGAGTGGATGGCCAGGCGCGCCTCCCGGCGGCCGCTGGAGGAGCCGATGAGCGTGTACGAGGTGCACCTCGGCTCCTGGCGCCCCGGGCTGTCGTACCGCGACCTGGCGACCCAGCTCGTCGAGTACGTGACGGACATGGGGTTCACCCACGTGGAGTTCCTGCCGGTGGCCGAGCACCCCTACGGGCCGTCGTGGGGCTACCAGGTGACCTCGTACTACGCGCCGACCGCCCGGTTCGGCACCCCGGACGACTTCCGCTACCTGGTGGACCGGCTGCACCAGGCGGGCATCGGCGTGCTGCTCGACTGGGTGCCCGCGCACTTCCCCATGGACGACTGGGCGCTCGGCCGGTTCGACGGCACCGCGCTGTACGAGCACCCCGACCCCCGGCGCGGCCACCACCCGGACTGGGGCACCTACGTGTTCGACTACGGCCGCAACGAGGTGCGGAACTTCCTGGTGGCGAACGCGCTCTACTGGCTCAAGGAGTTCCACATCGACGGGCTGCGGGTGGACGCGGTCGCCTCCATGCTCTACCTCGACTACTCGCGCCCCGAGGGCGAGTGGACCCCGAACATCTACGGCGGGCGGGAGAACATCGAGGCGGTGGAGTTCCTCAAGGAGCTCAACACGGTCTGCTACCGCGAGGTGCCGGGCATCGTCACGATCGCCGAGGAGTCCACGGCCTGGCCCGGGGTGTCCCGCCCGGTCTACCTGGGGGGGCTCGGGTTCGGCTTCAAGTGGAACATGGGCTGGATGCACGACACCCTGGACTACCTGCGGCACGAGCCGATCTTCCGCCAGTATCACCACCACCAGATGACGTTCTCCCTGATGTACGCCTACTCGGAGAACTTCGTGCTGCCGCTGTCGCACGACGAGGTGGTGCACGGCAAGGGCTCGCTGCTCGGCAAGATGCCCGGCGACGAGTGGCAGCGGTTCGCCAACCTGCGCGCGCTGCTCGCCTACATGTGGGCGCACCCCGGCAAGCAGCTGCTGTTCATGGGCGGCGAGTTCGGCCAGGGCTCGGAGTGGTCGGAGCAGCGCGGCCTCGACTGGTGGCTGCTCGACTTCGACTACCACCAGGGGGTGCAGCGGCTGGTGCGCGACCTCAACCGGATCTACACCGCCACGCCCGCCCTCTACACCCAGGACCACACCCCGGACGGGTTCCGCTGGATCGACGCCGACGACGCGCAGGGGAACGTGTTCTCGTTCCTCCGGTACGGCAGCGACGGCTCGGTGCTCGCCTGCGTGGCGAACTTCGCCGGCATCCCGCACGAGGACTACCACCTCGGGCTGCCGGAGCCGGGCATCTGGGAGGAGATCCTCAACACCGACGCCTACGAGTACGCGGGCAGCGGCGTGGGCAACCTCGGCCGGGTGGAGGCGATCGACGTGCCCCGGCACGGCCTGCCGTACTCGGCCCGGCTGCGCATCCCGCCGCTCGGGGTGATCTGGCTGCGGCCCGCGAAGGGCACGGATCCGGCGAAGGGGGGCCGGGCCGAAGCGGCGCCGCCACGCGTCTGATCCGTCCCTTATGGTGGGGTCTATGGACGCGACCAAGGCGATCACCGAGGCCATCGACCGGTTCCGGAAGGCGCGGACCGCCCCGCTGATTCTGGAACTCGATCTCACCGAGGGCGTCGTGGACGGCCCGCCCACGGATCCGCTCTCGGCGGTCATGTCGATGCGCCGGCCGCGTCTCACCGACATCCTGTCCGGGCTCAAGCGCGCCCGCGGCGACGAGCGGGTGCGCGCCCTGATCGTCAAGATCGGCGGCCACCCGATCGAGTTCGGCACGGTGCAGGAGCTGCGCGCCGCGATCCAGGCCTTCCGCAGGTCCGGCGGGCGCACGGTCGCGTTCGCGGAGACCTTCGGCGAGTTCGGCGCGGGCACCGTGCCCTACTACCTCGCCACCGCCTGCGAGACGATCTGCCTGCAGCCGTCCGGCGACGTGGGGCTCACCGGCGTCGCGCTGCAGCAGCACTTCTTTAAGGACGCGCTCGGCAAGGCCGGCGTCGCGTACCAGGTCGCCCAGCGGCACGAGTACAAGACCGCGGCGAACACCTTCACCCAGGACCACATGACCGAGGCGCACCGGGAAATGGTGACCCGGATCGCCGAGTCGGTCACCGAGCAGATCGTCGCCGGGATCGCCGAGGCACGCGGCTTGGCGCCCGCCCGGGTGCGCGAGCTGGTCGACGAGGGCCCGTTCATCGGCGCGGAGGCGGTCCGCGCCGGCCTGGTGGACCGGCTCGCCTACCGCGACGAGGTGTACGCGGACCTCAAGGCGGGCGTGCGGTCGCAGACCGGGCAGGAGCCGCACCTGCAGTACGTCACCCGCTACCACCGGCACCTGCTCGGCCGGAAGATGCCGCGGCCGGGCGAGCAGGTGGTCGCGCTCATCCACGGGCACGGCGCGATCCGCCTCGGCCGCAGCGGGCGCAGCCCGTTCGGCGGCGGCGCGATGGGCTCGGACACGATCTGCGCGGCGCTGCGCGCCGCCCGCCGGGACGAGAAGGTGAAGGCGGTCGTGTTCCGGGTGGACAGCCCCGGCGGCTCGTACGTCGCCTCCGACGCGATCTGGCGCGAGGTGCTGCTCACCCGCCGGGCGGGCAAGCCGGTCGTGGTGTCGATGGGCGACGTCGCCGCCTCGGGCGGCTACTTCGTGTCGATGCCCGCCGACGTGATCGTGGCCCAGCCCGGCACGCTCACCGGCTCGATCGGCGTGCTCGGCGGCAAGCCGGTGATCGGCGAGCTGCTGACGAAGCTCGGGATCGCCACCGAGACCGTCCTCGAGGGCGCGAACGCGAACATGTTCTCGCCCACCCAGGAGTTCTCCGAGGCGCAGTGGGCGCGGGTGAACGCCTGGCTCGACCGCATCTACGACGACTTCGTGGGCAAGGTCGCCGAGGCCCGCGGCATGGACCGGGAGCGGGTGCACGAGCTCGCCCGCGGCCGGGTGTGGACCGGCGCGGACGCGCACGAGCGCGGGCTCGTCGACGAGCTCGGCGGCCTGGAGGACGCGCTCGCCATCGCCCGCCGCAAGGCCGGGCTCCCGGAGGACGCCCCGGTGCGCCACTACCCGAGGCTGACCGCGCTGGAGCGGCTGCGCCCGGCCGAGTCGAGCGAGGACAAGGCGGAGGCGATCGCCCGCATCCGCCTGGAGGCGTGGGGGCCGATGGCCGCGCTCGCGGCCCGGCTCGGCCTGCCGCCGTACGGCCCGCTGATCCTGCCCGGCACCTGGGTCATCCGCTGACCGCCCCGCGGTACGGCGCGGCGGCCGGCCTAGCCGAGCTCCCGGTAGCGGCCGCGGAGCCGTACCAGCGGGGGGCGGGACGCGTCGACGTAGTCGACGGCGAGCAGTGACGCGATGTAGAGGGTGTGGTCCCCGGCCGGGACGACCTTGACGGTCTCGGCCTCGATCGCGGCCACCCCGCCGTCGATGATCAGCGCCTCGGTGTGCGGCCCGCGGTGGTGCGGCGTGCCCGCGACGAGCAGCCGGGCGCTGGGGCGGCCCGGGGTGGCGAACCGGCTCGCGATCGCCGCCTGGCCGCCGGAGAGCAGGGACGCGGCCCAGCGGTCGCGGCGCAGCAGCACCTCGTTGAGGTAGCTCGTGGCGGTGATGCTCACCAGCACCAGCGGCGGGTCGAGGGACAACGAGGTGAACGTGGTCACGGTGGTGCCGATGTCGTCGCGGCCGTCGCGGACCGTGACCACGGTCACGCCCGCCGCGAGCTGCGCCATCGCCTCGGTGAACTCGCTCACGCCCCTCCCTGACGGCGAAAAGCCCCCGGCCCGGTCGCGCGGGGGCTTCCCATCATGTCAGGCGATCACAGCAGCCCGTTACGGGTCAGCCAGTCCTTCGCCACCGCCTCCGGGGCCTCCTTGTCGACGGCGACGCGCTTCATCATCTCCAGCAGCGCGGGGGTGTCGAGCCTGGCGGACACCAGGTTGAGCGTGGCCCGCACGGTGTCGTCCACGCCGGCCCGGTGCACGAGCGGCACGACGTTCTCCGCGCCGAACGCGTTCTTGTTGTCCGCCAGCGGCACCAGCCCCTCAAGGGTGATCACCGGGTCGGTGGTGAACACGTTGCCGACGTCCACCGTGCCGTCGAGGATCGCGTCGGCGGTGGCGTCACCGGTCGGCCGCCACTCTTTGAACTCCAGGCCGTAGGTGCGCCGGAAGTTCTCCTCCTGGCGCTGCCGGAACTCCGGCGGGCCGCCCACGACCATGTCCTTCGACACCTTCGCCAAATCCTCGATCGTGGTCAGGCCGTACCGCTCGGCGGTCTGGCGGGTCACGGTGAGCGAGTTGTTGTCCTCCGCCGCGGCGGGCTCCAGGATCTCCAGCGTGTCCGGGAGCTTCCCCCGCAGCTCGGCGACGATCTGCTCCTTGGTCCGCGCGGTGGACCTCGGGTCGACGTAGGCGAGCAGCGAGCCGAGGTACTCGGGCAGCACGGTGATCGCCCCGCTCTGGACCTGGCCGAAGATGATCTCCCGGCTGCCGATGTTGAACTTCTCCGTCACGGCCACGCCCTTGGCCTGCAGCGCCTGGCTGTAGATCGAGCCGAGCAGCACGTTCTCCGGGAAGTTGGCCGAGCCGACCACGACCGTGGCGCCGCTCCCGGAGGGCCCGCCGGTCGGCTCGGCGAGGGGGTCGCCTCCCCCGCCGCATCCGGCCAGGGCGATCGCGGCGGCCAAGGCGACCGCCAGGCCGCCGAACAGACGTCTCATCAAAGATCCCTTCTGGCGTTTGGGGGAAACCGGGACTAACCGCCTCTTACCCGTCGGCTCACCCCCTTGCTCACCGCGAACCGCTCCAGTACGGCGAAGCCGGCCTGGACGGCGAGCGCGAGCAGCACGACGAGCGTGGCCCCGCCGAGGGTCTGCGGGTAGTCGCGGGTGGCGAGGCCGTCGATGATGTACCGGCCCAGCCCGCCGAGGCCGACGTACGCGGCGACGGTCGCGGTCGCCACCACCTGGATCGCGGCGAGCCGCAGCCCGAGCAGGATGAGCGGCAGCGCCACCGGCGCGCGCACCCGCAGCAGCACCTGGCGGCCGCGCAGGCCCATGCCGTACGCGGCGTCGAGCAGGTCGGGATCGACCCCGCGCACGCCCTCGCAGGTGTTGACGAGGATCGGCGGCACGGCGAGCGCGACGAGCGGCACGAGCACCGGCAGCGTGCCCACCCCGGCGAGCAGCATGACGAGCACGAGCAGCCCGAGCGTGGGCAGCGCCCGGGCGGCGTTCGCGGTGAGCGTCACCAGGTGGACGCCGCGCCCGGTGTGCCCGGCGACCAGCCCGAGCGGCACCGCGATCAGCGCGGCGAGGGCGAGCGCGAGCGCGCAGAACCCCACGTGCTCGGCGAGCCGCACCGGGATGCCGTACGGCCCGGCCCAGTTCGCCGGGTCGCCGAAGAACTCCGCGAGCCAGCTCATGCGGCCTCCCCGGACGCGGCCGCCTCGGCCCGGGCGCGGGCCCGCGCCCACGGGGTGAGCAGCCGCCCGGCGAGCACGAGCAGCCCGTCCGCGGCGACCGCGAGCAGCACCACGAGCACGACGCCGACGATGATCGGCGTGGGGAAGCGCAGCTGCCAGCCGGTGACGAACAGCCCGCCGAGCCCGCCGCGGCCGATCAGCGCGCCCACGCTCACCAGGCTGATGCTCGACACGGTGGCGACCCGCATCCCGCCGATCACCACCGGCACCGCGATCGGCAGCTCCACCTGGACCAGGCGGCGCAGCGGGGTGAAGCCCATCGCCTCGGCGGCCTGCCGTACGTGGTCGGGGACCGAGCGCAGCCCGTCCACCACGGCCGGGACGAGCACGGCGAGCGCG
>QGUZ01000056.1 GCA_003242605.1 Actinomycetota bacterium | reverse complement strand
GGCCCGGGCGGCCGCCGGGCCCGCCGCGCCCGCGGCGCGGGACAGGGCCGTCTCCGGGGCGGCGGGCGGGATGTGCGCATGCCGCAGGCCGCCGCCGGGGAGCGTGCGGGCGCGGCGCAGCGCGGCCGCGGTGCCGCCGATGCGGCTGTTGGGGGTGACCCCGACGACGGCGTCGCTCTCCCCGGCCTTCTCCGGGAATCCGGGCGGGGCGCCGCGGACCACGAGGTAGCCGAGCTTGGCGTTGTCCTCGCCCGGCTCGGCGCCGGCCCGCCGTACCGCCTCGACCGCCTCGTCGCGCCTGCCCTCGGCGTAGAACACCAGGTAGTCCTCGGCGCGGGAGGAGGCCGATCCGCCCGCCCGGCCCTGGTGCGGTGCCGGCGAGGCGGTCGTGGCGCGCTCGGCCGAGCTCGGCACGCCGGAGGCGGCGTCCTCGCCCCCGGTCAGGTGCACGAGCAGGGCGCCGCCCCCGATCACCCCGGCCGCGGTGGCCACCGCCAGCGCGGCCGTCAGCCCTCTCTTCCCCCGCATCGACCACCCTCCCTGGCGGGCCCGCCCGTGGCCCGGTCGGATCCTCCCCGTACTCCCAGAAATCCACCGATAGCGCGTGCAGGCGTGAAACTTCCGGGCCTGACGATTGTGTCCCCGGAACGGGCAAGATCATGCCGCGTGAACGATCACGCGGCCCCCGCATGGGGACCGCGTGACCATGACCACTTCGGACCAGAGCCCGGGTTGACCGAGCCCGTGGCGGGCGGTCAGACGGTGAGCGGGCGGGCGGTCGGCTGGATCGGCGCGGGCAGCACCGTGGAGCCGGTGAGGTAGGCGTCGACGTGGGAGGCGGCCGAGCGGCCCTCCGCGATCGCCCAGACGATCAGCGACTGGCCGCGGCCCATGTCCCCGGCGACGAACACCCCGTCGACCGAGGTCATGAACCTCCGGTCGCGCCGCACGTTGCCCCGCGCGTCGAAGAAGTTCTCCGGGTCCCCCGACATCTCGGCGAGGTCGGTGAGCAGGGGCCCCTTCTCCGGGCCGAGGAAGCCCATGGCGAGGGTGACGAGCTGGGCGGGGATCACCCGCTCGGTGCCGGGGATCGGCCGGAACCCGGTCTGCGGGCCCTCGACGTCGACCACCCGCAGCCCGCCGACGTGCCCGGTGCCGTCGTCGACGAACTCGAGCGTGTTCACCCCGTAGACCCGCGCGCCGCCCAGGTCGGCGAGCTCCTCGTGGGCGCTCTCCACCTTGAAGAGCATCGGGTAGGTCGGCCACGGCTGGTGCGGCGGGCGCCGCTCCGGCGGCCGCGGCATGATCTCGAGCTGGGTGATGGAGCGCGCGCCCTGGCGCACCGCGGTGCCGATGCAGTCGGCGCCGGTGTCGCCGCCGCCGATCACCACCACGTCCTTGCCCTCGGCGGAGATCGGCGAGACCGGGAGGTCGCCCTCCTGCACCCGGTTGGCGAGCGGCAGGTACTCCATCGCCTGGTGGATGCCGCGCAGCTCGCGCCCGGGTACCTTCAGGTCGCGCCACTGGGTCGCCCCGCCGGCGAGCACCACCGCGTCGAACCGCTCGCGCAGCTCGGCCGCGGTGATGTCGACGCCGACGTTCACCCCGGTGCGGAACTCGGTGCCCTCGGCGCGCATCTGCGCCAGCCGCCGGTCGAGGTGCCGCTTCTCCATCTTGAACTCGGGGATGCCGTACCGCAGCAGCCCGCCGATGCGGTCGGCCCGCTCGAACACGGTGACCTCGTGCCCGGCGCGGGTGAGCTGCTGGGCGGCGGCGAGCCCGGCCGGGCCGGAGCCGACCACGGCCACCGACTTGCCGCTCCTGCTCGCCGGCGGCTTGGGCGTCACCCAGCCCTCGGCGAAGGCCCGGTCGATGATCTCCACCTCGACCCGCTTGATCGTCACCGGGTCGGAGTTGATGCCGAGCACGCACGCCGCCTCGCACGGCGCGGGGCACAGCCGCCCGGTGAACTCCGGGAAGTTGTTGGTGGCGTGCAGCCGCTCGATCGCCTCCCGCCAGTCGTCGCGGTAGGCGAGGTCGTTCCACTCGGGGATGAGGTTCCCGAGCGGGCAGCCGTTGTGGCAGAACGGGATGCCGCAGTCCATGCAGCGCGCCGCCTGCCGCGTGAGGGCCGGGCGCGGGAAGTCCTCGTAGACCTCGTGCCAGTCCCGGATCCGCACGTCGACCGGGCGGCGGGCGGGCAGCTCCCGCCGGTAGGTGAGAAACCCCTTCGGGTCGGCCATGAGAATTCTCCAGTCACTGCCTGTGGGCGGTCGGGTACGGCGATGCGCGACGGCGGCCGCGCTCACCCGTGGGCGGCGGCCATGATCGCCTCGTTGACGTCGCGCCCTTCCGCCTCGGCGGCGGCCCGCGCCTCGAGGACCCGCTTGTAGTCCAGCGGCATGATCTTGCTGAACCGCTTGAGCGCGGCGTCCCAGTCGGCGAGCAGCGCCTTGGCGACGGTGGATCCGGTCTCGGCGAGGTGCCGTTCGACGATCTCCCGGAGGAACTCGGCGTCCTGCTCGTCCGGCTCCTCCAGCTCGACCATCTCCCGGTTCACCCGCTCGGGCCGCAGGTCGAGCACGTAGGCGATGCCGCCCGACATGCCCGCGGCGAAGTTCCGCCCGGTCGGGCCGAGCACCACGACCCGGCCGCCGGTCATGTACTCGCAGCCGTGGTCGCCGACGCCCTCGACCACCGCGACCGCGCCCGAGTTCCGCACCGCGAACCGCTCGCCGGCCAGGCCGCGCAGGAACGCCTCGCCCGAGGTCGCGCCGTACAGGGCGACGTTGCCCGCGATCACCTGGGTCTCGGCGCGGAACGGCGCGTCCGGGTGCGGCCGCACGATGATCCGGCCGCCGGACAGGCCCTTGCCGACGTAGTCGTTGGCGTCACCGGTGAGCCGCAGCGTGATGCCCCGCGGCACGAACGCGCCGAAGGAGTTGCCGGCCGAGCCGGTGAAGTGGATGTCGATGGTGTTGTCCGGCAGGCCCGCGCCGCCGTACCGCTTGGTCACCTCGTGGCCGAGCATGGTGCCGACCGTGCGGTTGACGTTGCGGATCGGCAGCTCGAGGGTGACCCGGTCGCCGTACTCGAGCGCGCCCTCGGCGAGCTGGATGAGCGTGTTGTCCAGCGCCTTGTCCAGCCCGTGGTCCTGCTCGACGACCTTGCGCAGCGGGGTGCCCTCGGGCAGCCGCGGCATGTGCAGGATCGGCGACAGGTCGAGCCCGGAGGCCTTCCAGTGCGCCACCGCCTCGCGGGTGTCGAGCATCTCGACGTGCCCGATCGCCTCGTCCAGGCTGCGGAAGCCGAGCCTCGCCAGGTACTCGCGCACCTCCTCGGCGATGAACTCGAAGAAGTTCACCACGAACTCGGGCTTGCCGGAGAACCGCTTGCGCAGCTCGGGGTTCTGGGTGGCGACGCCGACCGGGCAGGTGTCGAGGTGGCAGACCCGCATCATCACGCAGCCGGACACCACCAGCGGCGCGGTGGCGAAGCCGTACTCCTCGGCGCCGAGCAGCGCGGCGATGATCACGTCGCGGCCGGTCTTGAGCTGGCCGTCCACCTGCACGGTGATGCGGTCGCGCAGGCCGTTGAGCAGCAGCGTCTGCTGGGTCTCGGCGAGGCCGAGCTCCCACGGCGCGCCCGCGTGCTTGATCGAGGTGAGCGGGGAGGCGCCGGTGCCGCCGTCGTGCCCGGAGATGAGCACCACGTCGGCGTGCGCCTTCGACACGCCCGCCGCGACCGTGCCGACCCCGACCTCGGCCACGAGCTTGACGTGGATCCGGGCCTTGGGGTTGGCGTTCTTCAGGTCGTGGATGAGCTGGGCGAGGTCCTCGATCGAGTAGATGTCGTGGTGCGGCGGCGGCGAGATGAGGCCGACGCCCGGGGTGGAGTGCCGGGTCTTGGCGATCCACGGGTAGACCTTGTGGCCCGGCAGCTGTCCGCCCTCGCCCGGCTTGGCGCCCTGCGCCATCTTGATCTGCAGGTCGTCGGCGTTCACCAGGTACTCGGAGGTGACGCCGAACCGGCCGGAGGCCACCTGCTTGATCGCGCTGCGCCGCTCGGGGTCGTAGAGCCGCTCGGGGTCCTCGCCGCCCTCGCCGGTGTTCGACTTGGCGCCGAGCCGGTTCATCGCGATCGCGAGGGTCTCGTGCGCCTCGGCGGAGATCGAGCCGTACGACATCGCCCCGGTGGAGAACCGCTTGACGATGCTCTCCACCGGCTCGACCTCCTCGATCGGCACCGGCGGGCGCACGCCCTCGCGCAGCTTGAACAGGCCGCGCAGCGTCATGAGCCGCTCGGCCTGGGAGTCCACCAGGGTGGTGTACTCCTTGAAGATCTCGTACCGGCGGGCGCGGGTGGCGTGCTGGAGCTTGAAGACGGTCTCCGGGTTGAACAGGTGCGGCTCGCCCTCGCGCCGCCACTGGTACTCGCCGCCGACCTCCAGCCGCCGGTGCGGGTTCTCCACCCGCGGGTAGGCGCGGCCGTGCCGGCGGGCGACCTCCTCGGCGATCTCGGCGAACCCGATGCCGCCGAGGCGGGAGGTGGTGCCGGTGAAGCAGCGCTCGATCACCTCGGGGCCGAGGCCGAGCGCCTCGAAGATCTGGGCGCCGGTGTAGGAGGCGACGGTGGAGACGCCCATCTTCGACATGATCTTGAGGATGCCCTTGCCGTACGCCTTGATCATGTTGCGCACGGCCTTCTCCGGCGGCACGTCGAGCTTGCCGGCGGCGATCAGGTCGAGCACGGTCTCGATCGCGAGGTACGGGTTGATCGCGCTCGCGCCGTACCCGATGAGCAGCGCCATGTGGTGGCACTCGCGGGCCTCGCCGGTCTCCACCACCAGGCCGACCCGGGTGCGGGTCTTCTCCCGGATGAGGTGGTGGTGCACCGCGCCGGTGAGCAGCAGCGCCGGGATCGGGGCGTGCTGGGCGTCGGCGCCGCGGTCGGAGAGCACGATGATGCGCGCCCCGTCCTCGATCGCCTGCGAGACCTCCTGGCAGATCTCCTCCAGGCGGTGGACGAGCGCCTCTCCGCCGCCCGCCACCGGGTAGAGGCCGCGCACCACGTGCGGCTGGAAGCCGGGCAGCGCGCCCTCGTCGTTGATGTGGATGATCTTGGCCAGCTCATCGTTGTCGATCACCGGGTAGGGCAGCACGAGCCGGCGGCACGAGGCGGGCGTGGGCTCGAGCAGGTTGCCCTCGGGACCGATCGTGGTCTGCAGCGAGGTGACCAGCTCCTCCCGGATCGCGTCCAGGGGCGGGTTGGTCACCTGCGCGAACAGCTGGGTGAAGTAGTCGTACAGCAGCCGCGGCCGCTCCGACAGCACGGCGACCGGGGTGTCGGTGCCCATCGACCCGATCGGCTCGGCGCCGGTGCGGGCCATCGGCGCGAGGATGACGCGCAGCTCCTCCTCGGTGTAGCCGAAGGTCTGCTGCCGCTTGACGAGCGTCTCCCCCGCGGCGGGCGCCTCGTGGGTGCGGCCGGGCAGCTCCTCGAACCGCACCAGCCCGGCGTGCAGCCACTCGGCGTACGGCTGGGCCGCGGCGAGCTCGGCCTTGATCTCGTCGTCCTCGATGATGCGGCCCTTGGAGGTGTCGACGAGGAACATGCGGCCCGGCTGCAGCCGGCCCTTGCGCACCACCTTGGCCGGGTCGATGTCGAGCACGCCGGCCTCGGAGGCGAGCACCACCAGGCCGTCGTCGGTGACCCAGAACCGGCCCGGCCGCAGGCCGTTGCGGTCGAGCACCGCGCCGACGAGCGTGCCGTCGGTGAAGGTGATCGACGCGGGGCCGTCCCAGGCCTCCATGAGCGTGGCGTGGAACTCGAAGAAGGCCCGGCGCGCCGGGTCCATCTCGGTGTGGTTCTCCCACGCCTCCGGGATCATCATGAGCACCGCGTGCGGCAGCGAGCGGCCGCCGAGGTGGAGCAGCTCGAGCACCTCGTCGAACGAGGCGGTGTCGGAGGCGTCGGGGGTGCAGATCGGGAACAGCTGCTCAAGGTCGCCGGGGATGAGGTCGGAGGCGAGCATCGCCTCGCGGGCCCGCATCCAGTTCCGGTTGCCCCGGACCGTGTTGATCTCCCCGTTGTGCGCGATGTAGCGGTACGGGTGCGCGAGCGGCCACGACGGGAAGGTGTTGGTGGAGAACCGCGAGTGCACCAGGGCGATCGCGGTCTCGTACCGCTCGTCGGTGAGGTCCGGGAAGAACCGCTCGAGCTGTGGGGTGGTGAGCATCCCCTTGTAGACGATCGTCCGGCACGACAGCGACGGGAAGTACACGTCGGTCTCGTGCTCGGCGCGCTTGCGCAGGCGGAACACGCGGCGGTCGAGGTCGATGCCCGTCTCGCCGCCCGGCGAGGAGACGAACAGCTGCCGGAAGGCGGGCATCACCGAGCGGGCGGTCGGGCCGGGGACGTCGGCCCGGACCGGCAGGTCGCGCCAGCCGAGGACGGTGAGGTTCTCCTCGGCGGCGATCCGCTCGATCGTGCGCACCGCGGTCTCGCATGCCTGCGGGTCGGTCGGGAGGAAGGCGATGCCCGCCGCGTACGCCCCCGGCTCCGGCAGCGTGAAGTCCACGACCTGCCGGAACAGGGTGTCGGGCATCTGGGTGAGAATGCCGGCTCCGTCTCCGGTGTCCGGTTCGCTGCCCTTGGCGCCTCGATGGTCGAGGTTGCACAGCGCGACCAGGGCCTTGGTGACGATCTCGTGACTGCGTCGTCCGTGGACGTCGGCGACCATGGCCACCCCGCACGCGTCGTGCTCGTTGGCGGGGTGGTAGAGACCCTGGGGCTGCGGGAGGCCGAGGTGGGCAGCAGGCATGGGTTCCCTCCTGTCGTCTTGTCGCTGGTCTACCGGCAAGAGGGACGACGTTGGCCCTGCTGCGAGTGAGTGCTAGTGGAGGGTACCGCACCGTGTCGGAAAGGCCCCTCCAAGGGCTGGTACGCGAACCTTCGTTACGCGCACGCAACCAGTGGGAGCATATCTTCCGTTCCGAACGGTCCGGTACGCAACCCTATTCCCCGCTCGTGCCCGCCTCACGCACCGGGTTTCGCATTTCCTGCACCCGGACTCGCATTCGGCACCGCCGTGGCGCGCGGGACGCGACGGGGTGGGCACGCCGCGACAGGATACCGGGCCCGGGTACGGCGGGGCGGCACCGAACCCATGCCGGGCGGGCCGGCGGCGCGCTCACTCGGCGTCGATGACGCGCTGGTGCAGCGCCCGCCCCAGGCCGTCGAGCGCGAGCTGGGCCCCGGTGAGGTCGGGCCGCTCGTCGCCGACCGGGCCCACCCAGGTCAGCGTGACGAAGTGGCCGAGGGCGCGGGCCTGGGCCCAGCTGCGGGTGGCGTCGAACGAGGCGGGCTGCTCGGGCGCGACCCGGACGAACCCCCGCTCGGCCGCGGGGTCGAGCGCCTCGACCAGCGCGTCGGCGGCCTTGGCGTCGGGCATGTTGAACACCAGGAACTGGCCGGAGATCGCGCCGTCCTCGCTCGCGTACACCGCGCGCAGCACCTGGGTGCACCCGGCGAGCGCGTCGGCCGCCGAGCCCCACACGGCGGCCGCGCAGTCCCCCGACAGGCTCGCCGCGCGCCGTACCAGCACGGTGCCGTTCGCTGTCAGCCGCGCGGTGTCCGCGCCGAGGACCTCCTCCTGGGTGAGCGGGCGCGGGTCGGCCTGCCGGGTCGCGATCGGGGCGTAGATCGCCGTCGATCTCTCCATCCGGTAGGTGCCCGCCGTCGCCTCGGCGCCGCCGCCCAGCCACAGCCAGGCACCGGCCCCGCCGGCGGCCAGCACCAGCACGGCCGCGGCCACCGCGACCCGGCCTCGCGTGTCCTCCCAGATCCGCCCCAGCATGATCCCGACCCTACTTGGGTGCCGCCCCCGGCTTGCCACCGGCGGCCACCACGCGCGTGAACACCGCCTTCTCCACTCCGCGGACCGCGAGCGACAGGCCGACGAAGTCGTCCCGCGCCGTCGGTTCGCCGCCGTCGGCCCGGCCGATCCAGACCAGGCCGACCAGGTGCCCCATGGCGTGCCCGCTCGCCTCGGTGTACCCGCCCGGGGTGAAGGTGGCCGAGCGGGCCTCGAGCGGGCGGACCCACCCGCCCCGGTGCATGGTGGTGAGCGACTTGACGAGGTCGTCGGCCGCGCCGACCGTCGCCAGGTTGAACAGCGTGTACTGGGCGACGTACCGCCCGTCGGCGCTGCGGTAGAGCCCGCGCAGCGCCTGGGTGCAGCCGCCCTCGGCGAGCTTGGCGGCGAGCTGCTCCCCCCACACCACGGCGGAGCAGTCGCGGTCCTCCTTCCGCTCGACCAGCCGCAGCGTGATCCTGCCGTTCTTCAGCGTCCTGGTCGCGAACAGCTCCTTGACGGTGAGCGGCCGGGGATCGTTCTTGCGGTCGGCGATCGGCTTGAACTGCGGCAGCGACGCCCAGCCCTGGTAGTCGTCGGGGCGGGCCAGGTCGACGCGCGATCGGTCGCCCGCGGCCGCGCGGGGCGGCTCGGACACCTCCGAGAGCCGCCCGACCACCACGGTGAGCATGACCGCGATGCCGAGCACGACGAGGCCCACGGCGCCCGCGATGATCGCGGTCTGCTGCCGGTCGCTCAGCCCGCGCTCGCGGAGCGCCGGGAGGCTGAACGAGATGCCCGCGCGGCGCCGCCTGGCGCGTCCCTTGCGGGACCGCGGCGACGGCTCCGGCGGCCGCTCGGCCGGCGCCGCCGCCGGCTCCGCGGCGGGCCCCGCAGGCTGCGCCGGGAACGGCCCCGACGCCGGCGCCCCGGCGGCGTGGCGGTCGGTGAACCACTGCCCGGCCGTGTTCCGGAGCCGGCCGGTCGACCGGGCGGCCGGCCGGGGCGGTCCGGGCGGGAGCCCCGGATGCCGGGGAGGCGCCTGCTCCGTGGGCCCGGGCAGGGGGCCGCCGGGTCCCGGGTGCCCGGCCGGGCGGAACGCCTCGGGCCGGGCGGGGCCGGGGCGCGGCTCGTGGCCCTGGCCGGGTGGCGGCGGGCCGCCCGGGTGATGCCATGCGGCCGGGCCACCGGGGGCCGGTGGCCGTTCCGCGGGCCCGTCCGGGGCGCGGCGCCTGCGGCGCCGTCCGGCCCGTCCCTCGCGCCCGCCTGTCGTCATCGCCGGCCGGCCTCCCGTTCCGGCACCGCGCCGGGGTCACCGTCCCCGGCCGCGCCGCCGCGGTCCTCGGCCTCGGCGGCGGAGCGCACGGTGCCCGGGTCGCCGTCCGGCTCGTCCGGCCGGCGGCCGTCCCGTTCGCCGTCCCGGTCCGCGCCGCCCTCGGCCTCCTCCTCGCCGTCCGCCGGGCCGGAGGGGCCGGTGGCGACGCCGAGCGACTCCTCGGCGGTGCTGCCGCGGCGGAGCCAGAAGTACACGACCGCGCCGAGGAAGATGACGATCGAGGTCCACTGGTTGAGCCGCAGGCCGAGGATCTCGTGGGCGGGGTCGACCCGCATGCCCTCGATCCAGAACCGGCCGGCGGTGTACCCGGCGACGTAGAGCGCGAACAGCCGGCCGTGCCGCAGCTCGAACCGCCGGCCCAGCCAGATCAGCGTGAACCCCACCGCGAAGTCCCACAGCATCTCGTACAGGAACGTCGGGTGGTAGGTGAGCACGCCGGGCACGGTCCCGGGCCGGCCGGGGTCGATCTCCAGTCCCCACGGCAGGTCGGTGGGCCCGCCGAACAGCTCCTGGTTGAAGTAGTTGCCGAGGCGCCCGATGCCCTGCGCGATCACGACGCCGGGCGCCACGGTGTCGGCGACCGCGGTGAGCGAGATGCCCCGCCTGCGGCAGCCGATCCACACGCCGACCCCGCCGAGCGCGATCGCCCCCCAGACGCCCAGCCCACCGTTCCAGATGAACAGCGCCTCGATCGGCTCGTTGGGCGCGTCCGGCCCGAAGTAGAGCTGCCAGTCGGTGATGACGTGGTAGAGCCGGCCGCCGACGAGCCCGAAGGGCACGGCCCAGACGGCGAGGTCGGTGATCGTGCCCGGGTCGCCGCCCCGGGCGCGCCAGCGGCGCTCCCCCATGATGACGGCGACCACGACACCGAGCACGATGCAGAGGGCGTAGGCCCGGATGGGGATCGGCCCCAGGTACCAGACCCCCTGAGACGGGCTGGGAATCGAGGCAAGCGGCATGTCGGTGACGTTACCGTACTCCGCAGCCCCTGGTGTCCCGGCGAACGGGTTACTTCGGCTGCGCCTCGAGGACCGCGCTCTCCAGCTCGCCGGGGACGAACGCGGTGTCGCCGAGCTCCTGGCCGTCGAGCTTCACCGTCGGCGTGCCCTGGATCTTGGCGCTCTGCATCGTCCGCGACGAGTAGTTGAGCTGCTCGGAGGCGCCCTGCTGGCCGCGCACGCAGCTCTCGAAGTTCGCGTCGGTCACGCCGGCCTCCTTGCCCCAGGCGACCAGGTCGTCGACGGAGAAGCCGACGGTGCCCTCGCGCGGCTGCTCCTTGAAGAGCCGGTCGTGCAGCGCCATCCACGGCCGGCCGCCGGGGACGCAGCGCAGCGCGGTCGAGGCGCGGAGCGAGTTGCTCTTCAGCGGCTCCTGGGTGAACAGCACGATCGGGTGGTAGACCACCTTCACCTTGCCCTGGGCGGCGAGCCGCTTGATCGTGTCACCGCTGGTCTCCTCGAACGCCTTGCATGCCGGGCACTGGAAGTCCTCGTAGATGTCGAGGACCGGGGCGTTCACGCCGGGCTGCGCCATCACCACGTCGCCCTCGGCGGTGCGGCTGATCGGCGCGAGCTCGCCCGCGTACCCCTCGGAGCGGTTGCGCGTCGACTGCCAGATCGCGACCATCGCGACGATCAGCACGACCACGCCCACCACGGACAGCGTGATCGTGACCTGGCGGCGGCGCCGCTCCCGCTTGCGCTCCTGCTCCCGCTGGAGGCGGATCTTCTCTCGGGTGGCCCTCCGGGCGGCGTTGCCCATCAATCGTCCTTTTCTCGGTTCCGTTCCTCGTGCGCTTCGGGATCGTCGTCTTCGTCGGAAGCGTCGCGGTAGGGGCTTTGGTCCTCCTCGGCCACCGGTGTGAGGCCGAGCGCGGAGTCGAGGGCGAGCCGCCCCGGAGGCCTCACCGCGACCCATGCGGCGAGGGCGAGGAAGCCCACGTCGCGCAGGATCTCGGGCAGGTAGTTCGCCTTCTGGCCCGGCGGCAGCGCGCCACCCCCGCCGAAGCACCCGCAGTCGATGTTGAGCCCGCGGGCCCAGGCGGAGGCGATGCCGACGATGAACGCGCACATCAGCACCGCGGTGACGATCGCCGCCATCCGGGTGAGCAGCCCGACGACCAGCAGCAGCCCGATGACGATCTCCAATATCGGCAGCACGTAGCCGACGATCTCCGCGACGGCCGTCGGCAGGAGCTGGTACGCCTTGACCGCCTCGATCGACAGCGCCGGGGCGCCCATCTTGGACCAGCCGGCCACGATGAGGACACCCGCCAGGACCAGCCGGGCGGCCGTCGTCACCCAGGGTAGCGCGGCCCGTGCCGTGGGCAACGGCGCCGTGGCTGAGCTTTGTGTAGTCACGGTCGTGCTCGTCTCCTCGTGCTTCCCCCGCCGCCGTGCGCCGGCACGCCCGCCGGCGCACGCGGACCCCCGGCCCATGTCACCAAACGCGCCGTAAACGTGGCGTAAGCGCACGCCTCCGCCCGGCGTACGCGCGGGGCGCTTTCAGCCTACGACCGGCACGGGCGCGCGCGAGGGCGACGCGCCCGGACACACGGCGGGCGTGCATCGGCCGGACGTTGACAGATACGCACGGACAGATACGCACGACGGCACGGAACGGGCGGCTCCACCGGACGAACCGGACGGAAAAGCCGGTCAGGCGCGCACGCCCGCGGCGAGCTCCTCGGCGAGCTCCCGGACCGCGGCGAGCCCGGCCGCCTCGTCCGGGGCGTCGAGCAGGCGGCGGATGAAGGCCGAGCCGACGATCACGCCGTCGGCGTACGCGGCCACCTCGGCCGCCTGGGCCCCGTTGCTCACGCCCAGCCCCACGCACACCGGCAGGCCGGTGTGCTCCCGGGTGCGCTTGACCAGGCCCTCGGCCGCGGCGCTCAGCGTCTCCCGGGCCCCCGTGACGCCCATAAGCGAGGCGGCGTACACGAACCCGGTGCAGCACCGCACGACCTTCTCGATGCGCGCGTCGGTGGAGCTCGGCGCGACGAGGAAGACCGTGTCGATGCCGGCGGCGGCGCTCGCCTCCAGCCACGGCCCGGCCTCCTCCGGGGTGAGGTCCGGGGTGATCGTGCCCGCGCCGCCCGCCGCGGCGAGATCGCGGGCGAACCGCTCGAGCCCGTACCGGTCCACCGGGTTCCAGTACGTCATGACGAGCGTGGCGGCGCCGGTGGCGGCGACGGCCTCCACGGTGCGCAGCACGTCGGCGATGCGGGTGCCGTTGACCAGGGCGCGGTGCACCGCGTCCTGGATCGTCGGGCCGTCCATGAGCGGGTCGGAGTACGGCAGGCCGATCTCGATCACGTCGCAGCCGCCCTCGACCATCGTGGTGGCCGCGGCGATGGCGCCCTCCGCGGAGGGGAAGCCGGCGGGCAGGTAGCCGACCAGGGCGGCGCGCTTCTCGGCCCGCGCCTTCTCGAACACCGTCTGGAGAGTCGTCATCGTCCCCGTCCGTCTATGGTCTCGTTCCGCCCGGTCGGTCCCGCGGACCCCTGGCCGGTACTGCTCGATCCGTCAGAGGTTGAAGTATTTCATCGCGGTGCCCATGTCCTTGTCACCGCGTCCGGAGAGGTTCACCAGGATCGTCGCGTCGGGCCCGAGCTCGCGGCCGAGCTCGAGCGCCCCGGCGAGCGCGTGGCTCGACTCGATCGCCGGGATGATGCCCTCGGTGCGGGCGAGCAGCGCGAACGCCTCCATCGCCGCCTCGTCGGTGACCCCGTGGTAGACGGCCCGCCCGGAGTCCTTGAGCCAGGCGTGCTCGGGGCCGACCCCGGGGTAGTCGAGGCCCGCCGAGATGCTGTGCGACTCGATCGTCTGGCCCTCGTCGTCCTGGAGCACGTAGGTGCGCGCCCCGTGCAGCACGCCGACCGAGCCCGCGGTGAGGGTGAGCGCGTGCTCGCCGGACTCCAGGCCGTGCCCGGCCGCCTCGTACCCGTGCAGCTGCACGTCGGTGTCGTCGAGGAAGGCGTGGAAGATGCCGATCGCGTTCGAGCCGCCGCCGACGCAGGCCGCGACCGCGTCGGGCAGGCGGCCGGTGAGCTCGAGGACCTGCCGGCGCGCCTCCACGCCGATGATCCGGGCGAAGTCGCGCACGATCTCCGGGAACGGGTGCGGCCCGGCGACCGTGCCGAACACGTAGTGGGTGTTGTCGACGTTGGTCACCCAGTCGCGGAAGGCCTCGTTGATCGCGTCCTTGAGGGTCTTGCTGCCGGTGTGCACCGGCACCACCTCGGCGCCGAGCAGCTTCATCCGGGCGACGTTGAGCGCCTGGCGCTCGCAGTCGACCGCCCCCATGTAGATGACGCACTCCAGGCCGAGCAGCGCGGCCGCGGTCGCGGTGGCGACGCCGTGCTGGCCCGCGCCGGTCTCGGCGATCACCCGGGTCTTGCCGAGCCGCTTGGTGAGCAGCGCCTGCCCGAGCACATTGTTGATCTTGTGGGCCCCGGTGTGGTTGAGGTCCTCCCGCTTGAGGAGGATGCGCGCGCCGCCGGCGTGCTCCGCGAACCGCCGCGCCTCGGTGATCGGGGTCGGCCGGCCCGCGTAGGTGCGCAGCAGGTGGTCGAGCTCCCGGATGAACTCCGGGTCGTTCCGCGCCTCGCGGTAGACCTTCTCCACCTCGTCGAGCGCCGGGATGAGCGCCTCCGGCACGAACCGGCCGCCGAAGATGCCGAACCGCCCGTGCTCGTCCGGCCCCGGGCCGGCCAGGTCGGCCGCGCTCAACATGGTCGCCTCACTCACGCTTCCTCCTCAGCTGCGCCGCCGGGCGGGATCAGTGACGCCGTTCCTGCCGGATCTCCTGGCGTGACGCCGGATGGGCGCCCGCGGTCACCAGATCGTGCACCGCGGCGCGCGGATCCCTGCCCGTGACCAGGCTCTCTCCGACCAGTACGGCGTCCGCGCCCGCGCGGGCGTAGGCGAGCAGGTCATGCGGCCCGCGCACCCCCGACTCCGCGATCTTGATGATACCGTCCGGAATCTTCGGCGCGAGCTTGGCGAACACCTCGCGGTCGACCTTGAGGGTCTTCAGATCCCGGGCGTTCACCCCGATGACCTTCGCGCCGGCGTCGAGCGCGCGGTCGAGCTCCTCCTCGGTGTGCACCTCGACCAGCGGGACGAGGCCGATCGACTCGGCCCGCTCGATCAGCGACACCAGCGCCGGCTGGTCCAGGGCCGCCACGATCAGCAGGGCGAGGTCCGCGCCGTACGCCCGCGCCTCCCACAGCTGGTAGGAGGTGAGGATGAAGTCCTTCCGCAGCACCGGCACGTCGACCCGCGCCCGTACCGCCGCCAGGTCCTCCAGACTGCCGGCGAACTTGCGCCGCTCGGTCAGCACGCTGATCGCGTGCGCGCCGCCCGCCTCGTAGTCGCTCGCCAGAGCGGCCGGATCGGCGATCGCCGCCAGCGGCCCCTTCGAGGGACTCGACCGCTTGACCTCCGCGATCACCGAGACCCGGTCGCCGCCGAGCGCGGCGTAGACGTCCCGCGGTGCGGGGGCTCGCTCGGCACGCCGCTTGAGTTCCTCGATCCCCACGGACCGCTGCCGCTCGGCGAGGTCGGCCCGCACCCCGTCCAGGATCTCGTCCAGCACACTCACACGGTCTCCTCGCCCGTCCAGTACTCGTTCTGCCGATGCTATAAGCCCGCGTCACCGCGACTCGACACCGGGGCGGTCTCCCCCGTCGCCCCACGTCATCGGGTGGTCTCCCCGCGTACGCTAGGGCGCGAGGAATTGCCCAAAAGGCAGATTTCTCACCACTCCGTAGGAAATAAGGAGCACGAGAAATCCCCAGACAATTGCGGGAGGCGGTGCTTTTTCCGCGAACGGCCTGCCCTGCCACGAGCGTACCGCCCAGCGCACCCACAGCGCCGCCGCCCCCGGAAGCAACACGACGAAGAGCGCGTTCAGCCCGAGGGCCGTGCCGAGGTCGGCGCGGGTGAGCGCGTGCAGGGCGCGCAGCGTCCCGCAGCCGGGGCAGTACAGGCCGGTGAGCGCCAGCAGCGGGCAGGGCGGATAGTGGCCGGGCTCGTTGGGGTCGACCACGGCCACGAGCACGATTCCCGCCGCCGCGGCGGCCGCGGCCGCCGCGGCGGGCAGCACCGAACGCAGGCGACGGCCGATCCCGGGCCCGGTCCGCCGCGGTGCGCGGACCTCGCCGCCGGGATCGCCCGCCGCCGGCCTTCCCGGCCCCCGTCGCGCCGGCATCGCTCAGACCGGCGCCCGGGTGCCGCGGCGCATCACAACGACGTGGTCGTCGAGGTGGCCCAAAACGCCCCCCATCCGAGGAAGAGCACGGCCATCCAGTAGAGCAGCCAGAGCCCGGTGAGGATCCAGCCGAGGATCACGCCGGTCATGGCCATGCCGTGCCCCTGCTCACCGGAGCGCTTGATCTGGCTCAGCGCCACGTGCCCGAAGATCACCGCGAGCACCGAGGTGGCGCCGCAGGTGACGAAGCCGAGGATGCCGAGGATCATCGCGGCGACCGCCAGCCCGTTGGTGCCCACCGGCTGATAGCCGGCGTAGCCGGGCTGCTGCTGGTAGCCGTAGTTCTGCCCGTAGTCGTAGCCCGGCTGGGGCTGGCCGTACCCGGGGTTGGGCTGGCCGTAGCCCGGCTGGCCGTACCCGCCCTGCGGGCCTCCGTACCCCCCGCCCTGGTCATGTGGCGGATACCCGTAAGTCATCAACGGCTCCTGGTGGACTAAACTGCGCAAGGTCGCGGGCGTAGCCTATCGGCAAAGAACGGAAATTCTTGTCGTCCGGCCGGATTTTGTCGGCAAGTTGTGATGGCCTTACCCCGCGTTCCCGCCGCCGGAATCGGCCGTCGGATCCGCGCCGCTGTCGATCGCGTCCCACAGCTCGCGCTCCCGGTCGCGGCCCCGCTCCCGGCCGGCCGCCGCGGCGCGCGCCCGGTCCGGGCCGCCCGCCCGCGCGCCGGCCGGACGCTCGTACCGCTGCGACATGCCCGGCCAGCGCCCCGCCCGGGCCACCGCGACCGCGCCCCCGGCGGCCAGGAGGATCCCGCCCGCCACCGTCACGGCCGGCCACGCCGCCGCCACCTCCCAGGTGGCCGACGCGGCCGCCGACAGCGCGCTGCGCCGCCCGGCCGCCTCGAGCACGGCACCCTGGGCCAGCCCGGCGGCCACGCCGGCCGCGGCGGCGACGCCGCACAGCGCGACCACGGCACCGATCAGCCGCCGCCAGGCGCCGCGGGCGGCGAGCACCGCCACCGTCGCGGCGAGCGCGGCGACCGCCGCCGGGCTCGGGTACGCCACCAGCTCACCGCCGGTGAGCGCCACCTCGCCGAGCGCGGCGCCGCCGGCGCCCCCGTAGCGCACCACGGCCCACTCGCGCCCGGCGGCGAGCAGCACCAGGCCCGCGCCGAGCGCGCACGCCACCGCCCAGGCCGCGGGCTCCCGCCAGGTCGCGGCCGTCTTCGTCGCAGGGCTCATCAGGGGAAGGTCCTGTTCGCGCGATGGGTCACTCCCGCCGGGCCGGCTCGGCCGCGCCCGCGGGGTCGGTGGTCAGCAGCACGTCACGATCGAAGCAGGTGCGGGTGCCGGTGTGGCACGCGACCCCCACCTGATCCACCTGGACGAGCAGGGTGTCGCCGTCGCAGTCGAGGGCGACGTGCTTCACCCACTGTACGTTGCCGGAGGTCTCCCCCTTCACCCAGTACTCGCGGCGGCTGCGCGACCAGTAGGTGGCCCGCCCGGTGGTGAGGGTGCGGTGCAGCGCCTCGTCGTCCATCCAGGCGAGCATCAACACCTCCTTGGTGTCGTACTGCTGGACGATGGCGGGCACCAGCCCGTCGGGCGAGCGCTTGAGCCGTTCGGCGATCCGCGGGTCCAACGACATGCGGCAATTCTGCCGCAGCCGCCCGGCGGCCCGCGCCACCCCCGCCGCGGCCCGCGGCCCGCGCCGCGGTCAGGAGCGGGTGCCGGAGGTCCAGGAGGCGTACAGGTCGGCGTAGACGCCGGGCTGCGCGACCAGCTCGGCGTGCGGCCCGCGCTGCACGATGCGGCCGCGGTCGAAGACGAGGATCTCGTCGGCGGCCTCGGCGGTGGACAGCCGGTGCGCGATCGACACCGCGGTACGGCCCCGCGTCACCCCCTCCAGCGCGCGGGCGAGGCGGACCTCGGTGGCCGGGTCGACGGCCGAGGTGGCCTCGTCGAGCAGCAGCAGGTCGGGGTCGGCGAGGTAGGCCCGGGCGAGGGCGACGAGCTGGCGCTCCCCCGCCGACAGCGACTCGCCGCGCTGCCCCACCGGGGTGTCGAGCCCGGCGGGCAGGCCCGCCACCCAGTCGGCGAGGCCGAGCTCGGTGATCGCCAGCTCGATGTCCGCGTCGGTCGCGTCCGGCCGGCCGTACCGGATGTTCTCGGCGAGCGTGCCGTCGAAGAGGAAGCCGTCCTGCGGCACCATCACCACCCGCTCGCGCAGCGAGGAGAACCGGATCTCGCGCAGGTCGACGCCGTCGAGCAGCACCCGGCCCTCGGTGGGGTCCATCAGCCGGGTGAGCAGCTTGGCGAACGTGGTCTTGCCCGACCCGGTCTCGCCCACCACGGCGACCTTGGTGCACGGCGCGATCTCCACGTCGACGTCGTGCAGCACCGGCGGCCCGCCCGGGTAGGCGAAGCTGACGTGCTCGAAGCGCACCCCGATCGGGCCGCGCGGCAGCGTCCTGCCGTCCGGGCCGGGGTCGGCCACGTCCGGCGGGGTGTCGAGCACGGCGAGCACCCGCCGCCAGCCGGAGATCGCGTTCTGCGCCTCGTTGAGCACCTCGGTCGCGGTCTGCAGCGGCGAGATGAACAGCGTGATGAGGAACAGGAACGCGACGAGCTGGCCGCGCGAGATCGAGCCGTCCACGCCGAGCCGTACCCCGGCGAGCACCACGGCCGCGACCGCCACCGCGGCCACCACCTCGGTGAGCGGGAAGGTGAGCGCGATGATCGTCTGGGCCCGGGCCTGCGCCTTGCGCTGCGCCTCGACCGCCTCGTCGATGCGGCGGGCGGTGCGGTCCTCGGCCGCGTAGGCGCGGATCACCGCGCTGCCGACCACCGACTCGCTGATCGCGGCGAGCATGTCGCCGGTGCGCTCGCGCACCCGCAGGTAGGCGCGGGCGATCAGGCGCTGGAACCGCGGCAGCGCGAACGTGAGCGGCAGGAACACGGCCCACACCAGCAGGGTGAGCTGCCAGGAGTAGGCCGCCATCAGCACGGTGGCGACGAGCAGCTGGCCGACCGAGACGATGATGACCAGGCCGCCCCACTGCATGAACTGGCTGATCTGGTCGACGTCGCTGGTCACCCGGGAGACGAGCGCGCCGCGGCGCTCGGAGTTCTGGGTGAGCACCGACAGGTCGTGCACGTGGCGGAAGCCCTTGCGGCGCAGCGTGGCCAGGCCCGACTCGGAGCTGCGGTAGAGCCGGACGTTCATCAGGTACGCGCACACCGTGGTGAGCACCACGGCGAGCGCGCAGGCCAGCACGGCGGCGCGCACGAAGCCGACGTCCGGCTCCGGCCCGGCGAGGCCGTTGTCGATCACCTGCTGCACCGCGATCGGGATGATCACCCGGCCGGCGGTGGCGAGCACGGCGAGCGCGAGCGTGCCCGCGAGCCCGCGGCGGAACTCCGGCGACAGGTTCAGGCCGCGCCGGAACGTCTCCAGCGCGGATCGCTCGGCGGTGTGCAGTGCGCTCACGCGGTCCCCCTCACCGTGCTCCCCGATGTGCTCCGCACCCTGCCGTCAGGCGTGCTTCGCACCGTGTTGTCAGGTGTGCTCCGCACTGTGCTTTCGGACGTGCTCCGCACAGTGCTGCCAACCGTGCTCCGCACAGTGCTGCCAACCGTGCTCCGCACTGTGCCGTCAGCCGTGCTTCGCACTGTGCCGTCAGGCGTGCTCCGCACCGTCCGGCCGTGGTACGGTCCGGCCGGCCTCATCGGCCCGCGACCTCCTCCGGCTCGCCGACGCCCTCGGCGGCGTCCGCCACGACCTCCCCGGCCGGCTTCTCCTCCTGGGCGCGCAGCGCCGCGCGCTCGGCCTCCTCCCGCTCGTAGGCGGTGACGAGGTCCCGGTAGCCGGGGCAGCGGGCGAGCAGCTCCTCGTGGGTGCCGCGGTCCACCACGCGGCCGCGCTCGAGGTAGACGACCTCGTCGGCGAGGGCGATCGTGGCCATCCGGTAGGCGATCACGATCACCGTGGCCGCCCCGCCCGCCTCGCGCAGCCCCTCCAGGATGCGCCGCTCCACCTGGGCGTCGACGCTCGAGGTGGCGTCGTCGAGGACGAGCAGCCGCGGCGAGCGGGCGAGCGCCCGGGCGAGGGCGAGCCGCTGCCGCTGGCCGCCGGACAGGCTCGAGCCCCGCTCGCCGACCCGGGTGTCGAGGCCCTGCGGCAGCGCGCTGACGAACCCGTCGGCCTGGGCGAGCCGCAGCGCCGCCCAGACCCGCTCGTCGGTGATCCCGGGCAGCCCGAGGGTGACGTTGCCGCGCACCGTGTCGTCGAACAGGAACGTCTGCTGCGGCACGAGCGCCGCCACCGCGCTCACCCCGCCGCGCTCCACGTCGCGCAGGTCCACCCCGTCGAGGCGGACCTCACCGCGCTGCGGGTCGATCAGCCGGACCAGCAGCTGCGCGAGCGTGGACTTGCCGGACCCGGTCGGCCCGACGATCGCCACGGTACGGCCCGGCCGCGCCTCGAAGCTCACCCCGTCGAGCACCGGGGCCTCCGGGTCGTACCCGTAGGTGAGGTCGCGGACCTCCAGGTGGGCCGGGCCGGTGCCGGTCAGCCGGGCCGTGCCGTACGTCATCGAGCCGGTGGCGTCGAGCACGTGCCGGATGCGGGTCCACCCGACGACGCTGCGCGGCAGCTCGCCGAGCACCCAGCCGAGCGCCCGGATCGGCCAGGCGAGCAGGGTGAACAGGTAGGCGACCTGGACCAGCTCGCCCGCGGTGATCCCGCCCGCCTCGAGCCGGAGCGTGCCGACGAGCAGCACGGCGAGCACGCCGAGCGTGGGCATCGCGTCGAGCAGCGGGTCGAACAGGCCGCGCACCCGGCCGACCGCGATGTTCGCGTCGCGCAGCTCGTTCGCCTTGGCGGCGAACCGGGCGGCCTCGGCGTCCTCCCGGCCGAGGGTCTTCACCACCAGGGCGCCGTCGAAGCTCTCGTGGGCGATCTCGCTCACCTCGGCGCGCAGCTGCTGGGCCCGCGTGGCGAGCGGGGAGAGCCGGCGCTGGTACACCACGTTGAGCAGGAAGATCGCCGGGAAGACGAGGAAGCCGACGAGGGCGAGCAGCGGGTCGGTGAGCACGATCGCCACCGCCGCGGTGACGAGCATGACGACCACGCCGAGCGCCATCGGCAGCGGGGCGAGCGGCGCCCAGGCCGCCTCGACGTCGGAGGAGGCGTTCGACAGCAGCTGCCCGGTCGGGTGCCGGTGGTGCCAGGCGAGCGGCAGGCGCAGGTACTGCCGGGTGACGTCGCGCCGCGACCGGGCCTGCATGCGGTACTGCACGAACCCGGCGAAGGCGCGCCGCCCGCCGATGCCGATCGCCTTGAGCAGGGCGGTGCCGACGATGAGCAGCGCGCCGGCGGCCATGGTGGCCGTGGCGACGTCGCCCTCGGCGAACGCGGGGAAGACCACGTTCTCGGTCGCCCAGCCGAGCGCCCACGACGAGGCCACCGTCATCGTGCCGTAGAGGGCGCTGGCGAGCACGGCGACGGTGAACCTCATCGGTTCGGAGCGGATCGCAACCCAGATGACCTGGATGCCCTTGCGCATGACGGCCGGACTGACCTTCGTCGCCACCCCGATGATTCCTCTCGAATTAGGTCGGTTCCGCTCCGTACTCCTTATCATCCGGGTCTGTCCATTTATTTCATGGCCCTCGTATGGGCCCTCGACAGGACCCTCGGCGGGCGGGCGGGGAGTAGGCTGATCGGATGACCCACGCACGGACCGAGCGGACCGCGCTCTGTGACCTGTTCGAGCAGGTCGGCCCCGACGCGCCCACGCTGTGCGCGGGCTGGACGACCGCCGATCTCGCCGCCCACCTGGTGGTGCGGGAGCGCCGCCTCGACGCGCTGCCGGGCATCGGCTTCGCCCCGCTGGCCCCCTACACCGCGAAGGTGCAGCGGCGCGTCCGCGACCGGCACACCTGGCCGGAGCTGATCGACCTGGTACGGCAGGGCCCTCCGGCCTGGTCGCCGTACCGCGTGCCGGCGATCGACGCGCTGGTGAACACGTTCGAGATGTTCATCCACCACGAGGACGTACGGCGGGCCCGGGACGGCTGGGAGCCGCGCGAGCTGCCCGGCTCGCTCCAGGACCTGATCTGGCGGCGGCTGCGCACGCTGGCGCCGTTCATGTTCCGCAGGTCGCCGGTGGGGGTGGTGCTGCGCCGTCCGGACGGGGAGCGGATCGGCGGCAAGAAGGCGGATCCGTACGTGGTCGTGACCGGGGAGCCGCAGGAGCTGCTGCTGTTCGCATTCGGCCGCCAGGCGCACGCCCGGGTCGGCTGCTCGGGGGACGAGAAGTCGGTCGCGCTGCTGCGCTCCGCCCCGCTGGGCGTCTGAGCGACCGGTCGCCGGGCACGCCGAAGCTCCGGTCGCAGGGACCGGTGTGCGTGCGCACCACTCTCGACGGCGGCGCTATCACTCCTGGTAATCAGGGTATCACTTATTGTGACCAGGGGTGGCCGCCGATCGGGCAGGCGGGCCGCCCGACGCAGATCGGGGGGACCACATGACCGACACAACGGCCGTACCGGACCTTTCCCGCGAATGCCTGAGACGGGCGGGGCGGGCCTCCCCGCCGGCCCGGGGACACCGTCCGCGGGCGGGATGGCACCGCCTGCCCGGTCGGCGCGGCCTCGGCGGGCGGGCGGGCTGCGGCCCGGGCGCGGAGGGGGCCCGGGCCGGCCGCCCGGATCGGCGGCCGGATCGGCGCCGCGATGACCACCGCGGCGAGGGTCGCGTGGACCACCCTGGGGCGCCTGCCGGGAGCGGCGCGGCACCGGACCGCGGAGCGGCGCGCCGCCCCGCACGGGGCGGGCGGGCACGGCGTGGCGCGGCGGCGCCGCCGGACCGCCCGGCGGCGGGCCTGCGCGGCCTCCCAGCGGATCGCGGCCGAGCGCGTCGCGGCGCTGCGTGCGCTGCGCCCGGCGCGGTCCCCGGCGAGCGTGGTCGCGGCCCTCGTGCTCGTGGGCGCAGGCACGGTCGCGGTGGCCGAGACGTTCCTGGCGGTGGCCGAGCGGGCCCCGCACCTGGTGGCCTTCGAGCCCGCGACGCTGTGGG
>QGUZ01000055.1 GCA_003242605.1 Actinomycetota bacterium | reverse complement strand
TCGAAGATCATGATGGGCCGTCGTGACCGGTAGTCGAGCAGGCGGTCGTGGTCGAACGTCACGATGACCCGGTTGTCCAGCTTGGCGAGCAGGTGGGCCATGGCGAGGCGACCCGTGGCGCCGGCGTCCACGAAACCATCGAAGTGGTAGAGCAGCACCGGATCGGTCAGCTCGGGGATGTCCTCGTCGAGCCGGTAGAGATCCGTCGGGTCGAACACCTTGTGTCCTTCCTGTCTTCTACAGCCGAGCCCGGTTGGGTGAACGGGGCCTTGCCAGGAGCTCCGGTGCCGGAGCGTCGGGGGTCCGCCTGTCTCTCTCCCGGGTGAACCTGTGGCGGCCCTGAGGAATTCCTTAACCCTATCGATGTGGTGGTGATGGCAGCATGGGAGCGTGGGGTCGGATCGGGCAGCGAAATCGGTCGTGAACAGGCCGTTTCCGCCGCGGCCGGACGCCGCGCGCGGGCGGCGGGCGACGTCGGCCCGGCCCGGCCGGCAGGCCGCGGGACGGGGCGGTGCGCCGGGCGCCGAGGTCGTCGGCGGCCACCCGAGCCGACCGGGGCGACCGGTCCGGGCCGCTCGCGGTGGCGGCATCCGTGCAGGTCACGGCGGAGGTCACGGTATCGATCAGGGTACCGGCCGCTGGTCGCCGGCACGGCGCCGGACCGGGCGGACGCGCCTCCGGGCACAAACACCGCCCATAACTGGAGGATCAGGACATAACAGCCCTCTTTAGTGATATATCGTGATTTATAGCGATTCTATGTCATTCTGGCTTCAAGGCCGATCGTGGTGCATTATTGGCCGATGACAGCCACGTCGGGGCGTGCAGCCGTTTCCTTGCCGATTCCGGCCATACCCTGCCCGTTTCCCAGCGAGATCAACCCGCACGTCGACGAGATCGAGCGGGAAAGCTTCGCCTGGTTGTGCGCGTCGGGCATGCTGCCCGACGCCGAGACCGTCGAACGGTACCGGCGGGCCCGGTTCGGTGACCTCGCCGCCCGCACCTACCCGCGGGTGGACCGGGAGATGCTCCGGCTCGTCACCGACTGGTGCATGTGGCTGTTCGCCTTCGACGACGGCTTCTGCGAGTCGGTACGGCACGGCCGCCGCCCCGGCGTGCTCGTACGCGAGCTGCCGGAGCTGCTGCGGGTGATCGACGATTTGGCCCCGCCCGCGCAGTTCCGCTCGCCCTACGCCCGCACGCTTTTGGAGATCAAGGACCGGGTCGCCGCGCACGCCCGCCCCGACCAGCTCGACCGGTGGTGCTGCGCCACCCGCGACTACCTCTACGCCCAGGTGTGGGAGGCCGCCAACCGGGAGGCCGACGTCGTGCCCAGCGTGGACGACTACGTCTTCATGCGCCGCCGTACCGGCGCCATGCCCCCGGTGGTCACGCTGATCGACATCGCGGGCCGCTTCCACCTCACCCCGGAGCAGTGGATGCACCCGCAGGTGCGCGAGCTCACCCAGCTCTGCTACGACCTGGTGGTCTGGGACAACGACATCTTCTCCTACGCCAAGGAGCAGCGGCACGACCGGGCCCGGCACAACCTGATCAACGTGCTCGTGGCGCACCGCGGCCACACCGAGGAGGAGGCGCTCGGGGAGGTCCTCGCCATGCACAACCGGGCCATCGACCGCATGGTGGAGCTCGACGGCCTGGTGCGGGCCTGGGCGCCGCGCGAGGTGATCGACTTCGTGGAGGGCCTGCAGCACTGGGTGAGCGGCCACATCGCCTACGCCCTCGCCAGCTCCCGCTACCGGTCACCCTGACCGGGCCGGGTCGCCGCGGCGGGACGCCGGGCGGCGCTAGAGGCGGGCGTGCCGCCCGGTCGGCCGCGGCGGCTCGTTGTTCACCGCGAACTTGATCGCCTCGTCGAGGGTCATCCGCGCGCCCGCGTCGAAGGTGCGCCGGTACACCTCCTCGCCCAGCACCTTCTGGCACTCCTTCACGCACCGCTCCCGGTCGTCGACGACGAGCCGCGGCACGCTCCCGTACCGGCGCCAGTTCGCCTCGGTCGCGCCGAGCAGCATCGCCGCCCGCTCGGCGTCGCCCTCGTCGACCGCGAGCGCGGCGAGCGTGCCCATCGCCATCAGCACGCCGAACACGTCGTGCAGCATCCGCTTGATGCGCATCGACTCCTTGGCGTTCGCGACGGCCTCGGCGATCCGGCCGACCGCCTGCTGGGTGAGCGCGATCGCCCACAGCGCGTACGACAGCAGCCACTTCTCGCCGCGTTCCTCGCACAGCTGCCGGCAGTCGTTGAGCAGGTCCTCGGCCTCGGCGTGGGAGCCCTGGTGGTGGAGGACTAGGGCCTGCTCGACGATCGCCGGCAGCAGCCCGGGGTTGAGCATCCGGCCGCCCTGGTAGAGCTCGATCGCCACGCCCAGGTAGGCCTGCGCCTGGGGCAGGTCGTTCTGCAGCAGCGCCGCCGTGCCGAGCATCTTCGTGGCGAGGATGATCGCGCGGTGGTCGCCGACGAGCAGGGCCTGCTCCTCGCATTCCCGGGCGTACTTGACCGCGCCCGCGAGGTCGCCCTGCGCGCTGCACACGTAGGAGAGCACCCACAGCGCCTTGCACCGCTCCGGGCTGGGCTTCGCCATGGCGATCGTGCGCTCCAGCAGCACCCGCCCCTCCCGGGTGAAGCCGCAGGCCGCCCAGAGGAACCACAGCGACGACATCATCCGCAGCCCGGCCGGCACCTCGGCCGGGTCGCTGAGGCAGTAGTCGAGCGCGGCGCGGAAGTTGTCGCGCTCGCGGCGCACCCGCAGGAACCACTCCACCTGCTGCGGGCCGGACCAGGCCTGCTCGGCCCGCTCGGCGAGGTCGAGGAAGTGGTCGCGGTGCCGGGCGCGGATCCGGTCGATCTCGCCCAGCTCCCGGAGCCACTCCAGGCCGTACTCGCGCAGCGTGTCGATGAGCCGGTACCGCACGGTGGTCGGGTCGGCGGTGCTGAGCAGGATCGACTTCTCCACCAGCCCGCCGAGCAGGTCCATGATCTGCTCCTCGGGCAGCCCGTCCCCGGCGCAGACCTTCCGGGCGGCCTCGATGTCGAAGTCGCCCGCGAAGATCGACGCGCGGGCCCACAGCAGCCGCTCGCCCGGCTCGCACAGCTCGTGGCTCCATCCGATCGCCGCCCGCAGCGTGCGGTGCCGCGGCAGCGCGGTACGGCTCGCGCCGGTGAGCAGGCTGAACCGGTCGGTGAGCAGCGAGAGCATCTGCCGGAGCGAGAGCGTGCGCAGCCGGGACGCGGCGAGCTCGATGGCGAGCGGGATGCCGTCGAGGCGGCGGCACAGCTCGCAGACGATCTCGATGTTGGAGGCGTCCACCGTGAAGTCGGGCACGACGGCGGAGGCGCGCTCGGCGAACAGCCGCACCGACTCGTTGTCGTACGGGCTCTCCTCCGGGTCGTCGCCGGGCAGCGCCATCGGCGGCACCGGAACGGTGTGCTCGCCAGGCACGCCGAGCGACTGGCGGCTCGTCACCAGCACGCGCAGCTCGGCGCACCGGCTGAGTAACTCCTCCACCAGCCGGGCGCACTCGGCGACCAGGTGCTCGCAGGCGTCGAGCACGAGCAGCAGGCGGCGGTCGGCGGCCCACTCGGCGAGCACCTCGGTCTCCGGGCGGTGGGTGTCGCCGAGGCCGAGCGCCGAGATCACCGCCTGCGGCACCATCCCGGGGTCCTGGAGCCGGGACAGGTCGACGTACCAGACGCCGTCGGGGAAGCCGGAGCGGACCTCGTGCGCGACCCGCAGCGCGGTCCGGGACTTGCCGACGCCGCCGATGCCGGTGACCGTGACCAGCCGCCGCTCGGAAAGGTGCCGGGTGATGGTCGCCAGCAGGCGTGTCCGGCCCACGAAGCCGGTCAGCTCCATTGGCAGGTTGCCGTCGTGGCTCCATCCTGTCGGCGAGACCATGGCCGCCCCCGGGGGTCGCGTTCGGCGTCTGCGTGGCACTCCTGCACAGGCATGGTACTCACCACGGGCCGAATACGACCCTATGCAGAGCAGGGGAGTGGATTCCCTCTTATCTTCCCGATGTCGGTTTTCTTGTCCTCGGAGTGATGCATTCCCGCGCGGTGGCGGGCCGTTCGCTATCCTGGTCGGCGTGACAGCCCATGTGCCGGACGAGCTGCGTCCGGTGGACCTGAGCGATGACGATCTCGGCTGGGCCGACGACGAGCCCGAGGACGACACCGCGCGTCTGCTGGAGGAACGCCCGCCACACTGGTCGGCGTGAAACACGTGCCGGTTGACCGGTGAAATTAACGGGCCATCCTATTTGCCGGTTCCGGTGACTTCTTGCGGCGTGCCCGGTCGGCCCGGTGCCGCGGCCTGCCCGAAATACCGTCGAGAGCCACGTCATCATACCGGAACGGGCCGGCGCCGCGGCGGCGCCGGCCCGTTTCTCCGGCGGCGACGAGAAAAATTCGGGAACGCGTTCCGCGCGGCATTCCCGGGGCCGTATTCCCGAGGCGCGTTCCCGAGACGTATTCAGGAGACGACGTCCTTGCGCCGGAAGCGGCGGAATGCGAACGCGATGAGGATCGCCGCGTAGGTGACCGACACCGACGTGCCCTTGATCATGCCGGTGAAGTCCATGTCGAGCGCGAGGGCGTCGAGCCAGGCGGTGTTCCAGTACGTGGGCAGGAACTCGCGCACCGAGCCCAGCGTGTCCACCGCCTGCAGGATGGTGCTCACGATCACCAGCCCGACCGCGCCGCCGACCGCGCCGAGCGGCGAGTCGGTGCTCACCGAGAGCAGGAACGCCAGCGCGGCGACGACGAGCTGGCTCACCAGCGCGTACCCGATCACGATGCCGAACCGGGGCAGCACGTCGAGCGCGGGGATGGTCTCGCCGGTGCCCGGCACGATGACGTCGTTCCAGCCGAACGCGAGCGTGCCGGCGAGCAGCGCCATCACCGGCAGGCAGACCACCGCGGCCGCGGAGAAGCCGAGCGCGACGATCAGCTTCTGCCGCAGCAGCCGGTCCCGGGGGACCGGCGCGGCGAGCAGGTAGCGCAGCGAGGACCAGCTCGCCTCGCTCGCCACGGTGTCCCCGCAGAACAGCGCCACCGCCACCACGAGCAGGAAGTTCGCCGAGACCGACAGGCAGAACGCGGCGAAGTTGAGCCCGCTCTGGGTGGCGAGGTCGGACAGCCGCAGCCCGCCCTGGCGCCCGGCCGGGCCGAGCTCGAACGCCACCACGAGGATCCACGGCAGCGCGAGCAGCAGCCCGAACATCACCGCGGTACGGCGCCGCCGCAGCTGCCGCACGATCTCCACCCGCAGCGGCAGGGTGTGCCGGGGCGCGTAGCCACTAGCCGCGCCGTCGCCGCCGCCCGGGGCGCCGGTCGCCCGCTTCGGGTCGTCCGTCGGGCCGGTGCTCGTCATGTCAGGTGATGTGGCCCGGGCCGCGCCGCTCATGCCTTCTCCCCGATCAGGTCCAGGAACACGTCCTCAAGCCGCCCCCGCGTGCCGTTCTCCGCGGCGGAGCCGAGCAGCTCGCCGACCGGCCCGGCCGCCACCAGCCGCCCGCGATGCATCACCACCACGTGCGTGCAGGTCTGTTCGACCTCGGCGAGCAGGTGGCTGGAGACGATCACGGTACGGCCGCCGGCCGCGTACCGGGTGAGCACCCGGCGCATCTCGGCGATCTGCGGCGGGTCGAGGCCGTTCGTCGGCTCGTCGAGCACGAGCAGGTCGGGCAGGCCGAGCATCGCCTGGGCGATGGCGAGCCGCTGCCGCATGCCCTGCGAGTAGGTGCGCACCGGCCGGTCGAGCGCCGCGCCGAGCCCGGCGATCTCCAGCGCCTCGTCCAGGTGGGCGTCGGCGAGCGGGCGTCCGGTCGCCCGCCAGTACAGCTCGAGGTTGGCGCGGCCGGACAGGTGGGGCAGGAACCCCGGGCCCTCCACGAACGAGCCCAGCCGGGACAGCACCGGCGCGCCCGGCGTGACCCGGTGGCCGAAGATGCGGATCTCGCCCGCGTCGGGGTGGATGAGCCCCATCAGCATGCGCAGCGTGGTGGTCTTGCCCGCGCCGTTCGGCCCGAGCAGGCCGAGCACCTGGTTGCGCTCGACCCGGAACGACAGGTCGCGCACCGCGAACTCGCCGTCCCGGTACCGCTTGGTGAGGCCGGTGATCACCAGCGGCACGTCGCGCAGCTCGGGGTCGGCGTCGCGGTCGTCGCGGCGGCGCCGCCGCCCGGCGAGCAGGATCGCGGCCGCGGCCGCGACCGCGGCGAGCGGCAGCGCCCACGTCCAGGCGTCCGGGCCGGTGGCGGGCGCGGCGAGCTCCGGCGCGAGCGGCACGGTCACCGCGGCCTCGGCGAGCCCGACCCGGTGCACCGCGGCCTTGGTCGGGTTCGCGTACGCCATGTCGGTGGTGCTCACCACGAGCCGCAGCCGGTGGCCCACCTCGAAGGTGTGGTCGATCGCGGGCAACGTGACCGCGACGTCGGTGCCGGACTCGCTCGCCCGCACCGTGAACGGCGCCACCTGGCCCTCGGGCAGCGTCACCTGGCCCGGCGCGGTCTCGTCGTAGAGCTTGGCGAACAGCGTCACCTCGCCCTCGCCGTACACCCGCAGCCGGACGGTGGGCGCACCGGTCACGGTGAGCGGCCGGCTCAGCGGCGCGGAGGCGAAGGCCGCGAACTGCCCCGGCATGTCGACCGACAGGCCGAGGTCGCCGCCGTTCCCGCCGGCCAGGCCGCCCAGCCCGGGCACCGCGGAGATCGCCGCGGGGGAGCCGCCCGGCGGGACCGCCACCGGCTGGTCCGGGCCCGCGAGCGGGACGCGCCGGGTCTGGGTGCCGGCGAGCCCCGGGTAGCGGCCGGAGCCGGCGTGCACGAGCACCCGCCGCCGGGTGCCGGGGTCGCGGCCGCCGTCCCGGGTGACGGTGAAGGACGGCCCCGCGCCGGCCCCGTCGTCCCCGCCGGTGCGCTTGAGGTGGCGGTCGAACCAGGCGAGGATCTGCTCGTCCACCCACTCGGTCTCGGCGTCGCCGCCGTCGTGGCCGCCCGCGTACCAGGCCACCCGGACCGGCGCGCCGGTGGCGGCGATCGCGCGGGCGTTCGCGTCGGCGTGGGAGAGCGGGAACAGCGAGTCGCGCTGCCCCTGGATGATCAGCGTGGGCACCCGGATGCGGCCCTCCACCGAGATCGGGCTGGACCGGCGCAGCAGCTCCACCGCCTCCGGCGTGGCCTTGCCGGTCTCCGCGACCTGACGGTAGATCTCGCAGATCTCCGGCAGGAACCGCCCGCAGCGCACCTCCTGCTCGGTCGGCGGGCCGCCCTGCCCGCGCGGCGCGGACGGGGTGGCCCGCCCGGATCCGTCCGGCCCGGCCCCGTCGCGCGCCCGGTCGTCCGCCGCGTCGCGGCCCGCCTCGTTCCCGTCGTCGGTACCGGTTCCTGGGCCGTCCCCTGTGCCGCCCGCTGCGCCGCCGAGGCCGCCGACGCCGCTGATCGACGGGGTGCCGCCGCCCCGGTTGAAGAACAGGCCCGCCCACATGCGCTTGAACACCCCGTTCTCCGGGCCGCCCCCGGCGGCGTTCGGGAACAGCGCGTCGGCGAGGTCGTACCAGGTGATCATCGGGGCGATGGCGTCCACCCGCTCGTCGTAGGCGGCGGTCATGAGCGCGATCGCGCCGCCGTACGAGGCGCCGGTCATGCCGACCCGCGGGTCGCCGGGCGCGTCGAGCACCACCTCGGGTCGCCGCGCCGCCCAGTCGATGAGCTGCTTGACGTCCTTGACCTCGTAGTCGGGGGAGTTGAGCGCGATCTGCCCGGTGGAGCGGCCGAAGCCGCGGGCCGACCAGGTGAGCACCGCGTACCCCTCCCGGGCGAGCAGCATCGCCTGCTCGCGCACGCTCCGCTTGCTGCCGCCGAACCCGTGGCCGAGCAGCACGAGCGGCCCGCGTCCGCCGCCGGCCGGCGGGAAGAACGTGGCGTCGATGGTGACCCGCTGGTCGTCCGAGGGCCCGTCCACGACGGTGATGGTGTGATCCTCGCCCCGCACCTCCGGGCCGGACGGCCACAGCACCCATCCGACGGTGGCGAGGAGCATCAGCACGACCAGCACGATCGCCGGTCGGCGTCCGCCGCGCAGCTTCATGCGGCAGAGCCTACTGCCGACTCCTGAGCGAGCGATGCGGCAAAGTGCCGCGATCCCGGACACAGGTCCCGGGCACGGTGCGGCAATCATGCCCGTGACCTGGGCGTTCGCGACCGGCGCCCCGTCTCGCCAAAAAGATCGCACAGCGCGGCGAAAGGCCCCGGTGCGGCCGTGCGGGGCGGGCCACGGCCTGCGGCGGGACGGCTCAGCGCCGCCTGGGCGGGGCGGTGCTCTCCCGGATCATCAGGTCGGTGGCGAGCTCGACCCGGGACGGCTCGGGCTTGCCGCCACGGCCCATGGTGAGCACCATGCGGGTGGCGAGGGCGGCCATCTCCTGCAGCGGCTGCCGCACGGTGGTGAGCGGCGGCCAGGCCGAGCGGGCGAGCGGCAGGTCGTCGAACCCGACCACGCTCAGGTCGTCGGGCACCCGCAGCCCGCGCTGCCGGGCGGCCTCGAACACGCCGAACGCCTGCAGGTCGCTGCCCGCGAAGATCGCGGTCGGCGGGTCGTCGAGGTCGAGCAGCGCGTGGCCGTGGTCGTGGCCGGAGTTGACGAGGAAGTCCCCGTACCGGATGAGCTCGGGGTCGATCGGGATGCCGGCGGTCTCCAGCGCGGCCTTGTACCCGTCGATCCGGGCCCGGCTGCACAGCATGTCGGCGGGCCCGCCGATCATGCCGATCCGCCGGTGGCCGAGCTCGATCAGGTGGCGGGTGGCGGCGAGGCCGCCATTCCAGTTGGTCGCGCCGACCGACGGCACGCCCGGAGCGGGCTCGCCCTCCGGGTCGACGGTGACGAACGGGATGGATCGGGCGGTGAGCTGCCCGCTCTGCCGCGCCGACAGCCGGGAGCCGATGATGATCACCCCGTCGGTACGGCGGGCCGCGATGCGGTCCACCCAGTCGCGGCCGGGCCCCGCGTGGGTGTGCAGGACCGAGATGACCACGCTGGCGTCGGCCTCGTGGGCGGCCTGCTCGGCGCCGCGGATCAGCTCCATCGCCCACGGGCTCTCGATTTCGGCGAAGACCAGGTCGATGAGTCCGACCGGCCCGTCCCCCTGCCCGGTGCGCCGCTGGTAGCCGTGCTTGTGCAACAGACGCTCGACGCGCTGCCGGGTCTCGGGGGCCACCTCGGGCCTCCCGTTGATGACCTTGGAGACCGTGGGGATCGAAACCCCGGCCTCCTCGGCGATCAGCGCGATGGTCACTCGCCTTTTCTGCATGTCGAGAAGTGTATCCGAAAGTTTTCGGACCCGGCCCTCTGGGCCGGATCGCGCTCTTCACCGTCGTATCGATCTCCCCGTGACCGTGAGGTCATCCACGTCACGCAGGCAATATCGACAACCCTATTGACGAGCGGCCCGGAGTTTGCGTAGCCTCCGGTGCACGAAACATTCGGGAACTTGACGAAAGTTTCGATCGGCGCTCCCGCAGAGGGGGCGTGGGGGCGCCGATGTCCCCAGACGTCCGGCCGGACGGGGCCGGACACCGGGCTTGTGCGGTCCCGTTCTGGAGCGCGCGGGATCGCACAAGCCCTTCGTCATTCCGGGCCTTTCGTCGTTCCGGGCACTGAGCCCGCGCGCCGTACCGCGATCCGGGTGGGCCGCGCCGCCCGCGGCGGGCCCGAGCCTCCGCCGTCACGTCCGCCTCGCCGTTCCCAGGTTTCACGTTCCGTGTGCCGGTCCGGCCCGGCCGCCGCACACCGTACCGGACCCTCCACTCCCGGTGTGGCGGGGTGACCGTTGCCAACCCGGCTGGATGACTCTTCATCCCAAGTGGTAGAGGACCACACTGGCGTGCGCAATGTCAGCGAACCATTGCACACCGTGAATGTCATCCTGCCGCCATGGCAGCGCCACCCGCCCCGCGTCCGTTGCTCGGGGCCGCTCTCCTCGTCTTCGTCAGCGCCGCATGGGGGTCGGCGTTCCCGCTGACGAAGGATCTCATCCACCGCGTGCCCGTCGCCGACCTGCTCGCCGAGCGCTACGCCATCGCGACGCTCGCCCTCATCGCGGTACGGCCCGGCTGCCTGGCCGGGCTGCCGCGCCGTACCTGGCTCACCGGGGTCCTCGCCGGCCTGCTGTTCGGCGCGGGCCAGACCGCGCAGTCGGTCGCGCTGCACGAGCTGCCGAGCACGGTCTCCGGCTTCGCCGTCGGCACCTACGTGGTGATCACCCCGCTGCTCGGCATGATCTTCCTGGGCGCCCGCATCGCCGCCCGGGTGTGGGTCGCGGCCGGGCTGGCCCTCGCCGCGCTCACCGTGTTCACCCTGCTCCGGGACGCGCAGGACACGCACATCTCGCTGCCCGCGCTCGTGCTGACCCTGTTCGCCGCGGTGCTGTACGCGGTGCACGCGCTCGTGCTCGGCCACCGCCGCCGCGATGCCTACGCGGTCGCGGTGATCCAGCTCGGCACGATCGCGGCGATCACCGGCGTGGCGGCGCTGCCCGGCGGCATCACGCTGCCGGAGGACCCGGCCGACTGGGCCGTGCTGCTCCACCTCGCGCTGGTCGCCTGCGCCCTCGGCTTTCTCGCCCGCTCGTTCGCCCAGCAGCACGTGCGCCCGGTGCCCGCCGCGGTCATCCTCGCCGCCCAGCCGCTGTGGGTGACCGCGTTCTCCGTCGTGCTGTACGGCGATCCGCTCACCTGGCGGGTGTTCGTCGGCGGCGCCCTCACCGTCGTGGCCGTGCTGCTCGTGCTGCCGGGCAAACCTGTTGACCTGGAGCGCACTCCAGGTGGCACAGTCGGGGGCCGGACGACCCACCCGACCGACGGAAAGCGAGAGGAGTCACCGTGAGCGTTGCCACGCGGACGCTCGGCCGCAGCGGCATCGAGGTCGGCGCGATCGGCTTCGGCGCCTGGGCGATCGGCGGCCCGATGTACGCCGCGGACGGCGCGGCGCTCGGCTGGGGGGAGGTGGACGACGACGAGTCGATCGCGGCGCTGCGGCGGGCGATCGACCTCGGGATCACGTTCATCGACACCGCCGACGCGTACGGCTGCGGGCACAGCGAGCGCATCATCGGCCGGGCGATCGCCGGCCACCGGGACCAGGTGGTGATCGCCACCAAGTTCGGCAACGTGTACGACGAGACCACCCGCACCCTCACCGGCACGGACGTCTCGCCGAAGTACATCCGCTGGGCCTGCCGCGCCTCCCTGGAGCGGCTCGGCACCGACCACATCGACCTGTACCAGCTGCACGTGGGGGACATGCCGCTGGAGCGGGTCGACGAGGTCATCGCCACCCTGGAGGACCTGGTGAGCGAGGGGCTGATCCGCTACTACGGGTGGAGCACCGACGACCCGGACCGGATCGCCGCCTTCGCCAAGGGCCCGCACTGCGTCGCCGTGCAGAACCAGATGAACCTCTTCGACGACGCGCCGGGCATCCTCGCCGTGTGCGAGACCCACGACCTGGCGAGCGTGAACCGGGGCCCGCTCGCCATGGGCCTGCTCACCGGCAAGTTCGACGCCGCGTCCCGGCTGCCCGGCGACGACGTGCGCGGGATGAACCTGGAGTGGCTGACCTACTTCGCCGACGGCCGCCCGAACCCGGAGCTGCTCGCCCGGCTCGACGCGGTCCGCGAGATCCTCACCTCCGGCGGCCGCACCCTCGCCCAGGGCGCGCTCGGCTGGCTGCTCGCCCGCAGCGGCCGTACCGTGCCGATCCCCGGCATCCGCACCGTCGCCCAGGCCGAGGAGAACGCCGGGACGCTGCGGCACGGGCCGCTCACCCCCGGGCAGTTCGCGGAGGTGGAGACGCTTCTTCGTCGCCGTTCTCCGGATACGGCAGCCTGAGCACGAACCGCGCCCCGCTGAGGCTGTCCTCGATGGTGAGCGTGCCGCCGTGCGACTCGGCGATCTGCCGGGCGATGGCGAGGCCGAGGCCGGTGCCGCCCGCGTCCCTGCTGCGGGCGGTGTCGAGCCGGGTGAACCGCTGGAACACCACCTCCCGGTGCTCGGGCGGGATGCCGGGGCCGTCGTCGAGCACCTCCAGCACGGCCGCGTCCGGCTCGCGCCGCACCGTCACCGTGATCGTCGATTTGGCGTGCCGCTCGGCGTTGTCGAGCAGGTTGGCGAGCACCCGGGTGAGCCGCTGCAGGTCGCCGATGACCACCACGCCGGGCTCCAGGCGGGTCCGCACCCGCGGTTCGCGGGGGCGGCGCCCCAGCTCCGCCCGCACCAGCTCGGCGAGGTCGACCAGGTCGCGGGAGCCCGCCCCGCCCGCCTCCAGGGTGGCGACCAGGAGCAGGTCGGTGACGAGCGCCTGCAGCCGGTCCACGCTCCCCAGGATCGCGCGGGCGGTGGCGACCCAGTCGGTCTCCTCGGGGGCGAGCAGGCCCTCCTCCACCTGGGCCCGGATCGCGGTGAGCGGGCTGCGCAGGTCGTGCGAGGCGTCCGAGGCGAACCGCCGCTGCTGCTCCACGAGCCCTTCCAGCAGGTCGAGGGTGCGGTTGACGGTGAGCGCGAGCTGCTCGATCTCGCCGTGCGACTCCGGTACCGTCACCCGCCGGCCCAGGTCGGTGGTGGTGATCTCGGCCAGCTCCGACCGGATCACCCGCACCGGCCGCAGCACCCGGCCGATCACCCGGTAGGTGAGCCACCCGTTGAGCGCGACCGTCAGCAGGGTGGCCGTGACCAGCACCTCGGCGTACGGCGGGGGGTAGTGGCGCCGCCGGGTCCCCGTGTAGACCACCCAGCGGCCGCCCGGCACCGTGCCGCCGCCGGTCACCCGCACCTCGCCCGGCACGTCGACGGCGAGCGCGACCACGTGCAGGCACTCGCCGGCCGTGATCGGGGGATCGCACAGGTGCAGGCGCTCGGGCACGTCCGGGCGCGACGGCCGCACGGTCGTCATCGGCGGGCGCCCGGCGAGCCCGGCGCTCGCGGTCACCACCTGCCCGCGCGCGTCCACGACCTGCACGTCGACGAGCTCGGACGGCACCGGCCGCGGCGCGTACCCCTGCCGGAGCTCCCCGGCCACCTGGCGCGCGATGCCCCGCAGCTCCTCGATGATGCGGTCCTCGGTCCGGGCGGAGATGAGGCCGAGCGCGATGGCGAGCGGGACCAGGGCGGCCACGGCGAGGGCGAGGGCGTTGAGCACGGTCAGCCGGGCTCGTAGCGACAAGCGCCGCCACCTGTCCACGATCACGGCATCCCCCCGCACCGCTACCTCGCGACCACCGCTCGCGACGGGGGGATGTCGCCGATAAGAAGGGTTTTCACGAAAGCGCCGGGCACAAACCCGGTCGGCCGGTCCCGCGGGCCGACGTCCGCGGACCGGCCGCCAGGTCCGCAGGCGATGCGCCAAGATTTGGCGAACCGGTGGAGCGGTTGACGGGAAGGTGAGGCGGTGAGCGATAGGCTGTCGCAGGTGGCCGGATCAACCCTTGCCGTCGTGACGGCTGAGCTCGAATCGTTGTACGACCCCGCGTGGGCGGAGTCCTGGGACGCAGTCGGACTCGTGTGCGGGGACCCGGGTCAGATCGTGCGGCGCGTGCTGTTCGCGGTCGACCCGGTCGCCGCGGTGGTGGACGAGGCGATCGAGTGGGGCGCGGACCTGATCGTCGCCCACCATCCGCTCTACCTGCGCGGGACGACCAGCGTCGCGGCCAACACCGTCAAGGGCCGCGTGATCCACAGGCTGATCAAGAACGACATCGCCCTCTACACCGCGCACACCAACGCCGACGTCGCCGACCCCGGCGTGTCGGACGCCCTGGCCTGGGCGGTGGGCCTCGTCGGCCCGCTGCGCCCGCTGCAGCCGCGGCCCGACGACACCCGGCGCGGCCTCGGCCGCATCGGCGAGCTGCCGGAGCGCATGCCGCTGCGCGAGTTCGCCGAGCTCGCCGCGAAGGGCCTGCCCGCCACGGCCGGGCCGCTGCGCATCGCCGGTGACCCCGACCGGATGGTGCGCACGATCGCGGTGTGCGGCGGCGCCGGGGACTCGCTGCTCGACGTGGCGCGGGCGGCCCGGGTGGACGTGTATCTCACCGCCGACCTGCGGCACCACCCCGCCAGCGAGTTCATGGAGGCGGCCGCGCTCAACGACGGCCCCGCCCTCATCGACGCCGCGCACTGGGCCACCGAGTGGCCGTGGCTGGCCGACGCCGCGAACCGGCTCGCGTCCAGGCTCGGCATGAAGGGGACTACGGTAGAGACGCGCGTCTCGGATAAGGTCACCGACGCGTGGACGGCCGTCGCATCGAGTCCGGTGCGGCTGGACTCGCTGCCGTAGCCGTCACCGCCCCCCGCCGTACATGTCGCATATATGGATGGTCCAGTTGTGAAAGCGGCACCGGAAGCACAGAAGCGCCTGCTCGATCTCGCCGAGCTGGACTTGCTCATCCACAGGCTGATGCACCGCCGCCGGACCCTGCCGGAGCTGGCCGAGTACGAGGAGACCAGCGCCCGCCTTGCGCGCCTCGCCACCCAGGTGATCGCCGCCGAGACCGAGGCCGGCGACCTCGCCCGGGAGCAGGCCAAGGTGGAGAGCGACGTCGAGTCGGTGCGCGCCCGCGCCGCCCGGGACCAGCAGCGACTCGACTCCGGACAGGTGTCCTCGCCGCGGGACCTGGCGAGCCTGCAGTCCGAGATCGCCTCGCTCAAGCGGCGGCAGAACGACCTCGAGGAGGTCGTCCTGGAGATCATGGAGCGGCGCGAGGCGGCCGACGCGCAGGTGCGCAAGCTCACCGCCGAGCGTGACGAGCTCAGCGCCGCCCTCGACGCGATCGCCGCCCGCCGCGACGCCGCGCTCGCCGAGATCGACCGGGAGCTCGAGGAGGTGCGGGACAAGCGCGGCAAGGTCGCCGGGGAGATCCCGCCGGACCTGCTCGGCCTCTACGAGAAGCTGCGCGAGCAGTACGAGGTCGGCGCGGCGATGCTCCAGCACGGCCGGTGCCAGGGCTGCAAGGTCGTGCTGTCCATCGCCGAGCTCAACGCGATCCGGGCCGCCGCTCCCGACGAGGTGGTGCGCTGCGAGGAGTGCCGCCGCATCCTCGTGCGCACGCCGGAGTCCGGGCTGTGACGTCCTCGCCCGCGGCGCCGTACGTCGTCGAGGCCGACGGCGGCGCCCGCGGGAACCCGGGCCCGGCCGGGTACGGGGCGGTGGTGAAGGACCCGTCCGGGGCGGTGATCGCCGAGGTGGCCGAGGCGATCGGCACCGCGACGAACAACGTCGCCGAGTACCGGGGCCTCATCGCCGGGCTTACCGCGCTCTCCGCGGCGGTCGGCGAGGAGGCGGGGGTCCCGGTCGAGGTGCGCATGGACTCCAAGCTCGTCATCGAGCAGATGTCGGGCCGGTGGAAGGTCAAGCACGCGAACATCCGCCCGCTCGCCGCGCAGGCCGCGGCGCTCGCCCGCCGGTACCGGGTCACCTGGCGCTGGGTGCCGCGGGAGCAGAACGCGCACGCCGACCGGCTCGCCAACGAGGCGATGGACGCCGCCGCCCGCGGCGTCGCGTGGCGGTCCGGCACGCCGCCGGCCCGTTCCGCGGACCAGGGGCCGGACCGGGTCGCCGCCGGGGAGGAGGCGACGGAGGCGGGCGCGGGCGTGCGCGCGGAGACCATCCCCGGCCTCGGCGCGGACGCCGAGGACGCCCGCCCGGCCGCGGGCGCGGAGCCCGGCGCCGCCCCGGCCGCGCAGGCCGAGGCCACCCCCTCGCCCCGGGCCGCGGGCACCGGGTGGATGCCCCGGCCGGCGCGGACGCCGACCACGCTGCTGCTGCTCCGCCACGGCGAGACCCCGCTGTCGGTGGAGAAGCGGTTCTCCGGGATCGGCGACCCGATGCTCACGCCCCGGGGCCTCGCCCAGGCCGAGGCCGCGGCGGCCCGGCTGTCGCGCGAGCCGTACCGGATCGACGTGATCGTCAGCTCGCCGCTCAAGCGGGCCCTGCAGACCGCGGAGGCGGTGGCCGCCGCCACCGGCGTGCAGGTCGTGGTCGATGAGGGCCTGCGGGAGACCGACTTCGGCGCCTGGGAGGGGCACACCTTCGCCGAGATCCAGCGCCGCTGGCCGGACCTGCTCACCGCCTGGCTCGCCGACCCCGCCGTGGCGCCTCCCGGCGGGGAGAGCTTCGAGCAGGCCGCGCGGCGGGTGGAGGCCGCGGTCGGGCGCATCGTCGCCCGGTATCCGGGCCGGGCGATCCTCGTCGTCTCGCACGTCACGCCGATCAAGACGATCCTGCGCCTCGCCCTCCTCGCCCCGCCCGCCGCGCTCCACCGCATGCACCTCGACATCGCCTGCCTGTCGGTCGTCGACTACTACGCGGACGGCCCGGCGGTGGTGCGCTCGATCAACGACACCGCGCACCTGCGCTGACCGCGGACCGGCCACCGGGCGGGGAAGCCTCGCCGCGCGCCCCGGCGTTAGGGGGTGATGACGGCCCGGTAAGGGGGATCGCGGCAGATCCACTAATCTGGGTCGTACGGCGGACGAGCCGGCCGGGCGGCCGCGTCGGGGTCCTCCGCGCGGAGGCCCCGCCGAGGAAGGTCCGGGCTCCACAGGGCAGGGTGGTCGGTAACACCGACCCGGGGTGACCCGCGGGAAAGTGCCACAGAAAGCAGACCGCCTCCGGCGTGAGCCAGGAGGTAAGGGTGAAAGGGTGGTGTAAGAGACCACCAGCGTCCGTGGTGACACGGGCGGCTAGGTAAACCCCACCCGGAGCAAGGTCAAGAAGGGATCCCTCGGGATCCCGCGCGCGGCGCTTGAGGGTGGCCCGCCCGATGCCGCGCGGGTAGACCGCTTGAGGCCGTCGGCAACGACGGTCCTAGAGGGATGGCCGCCGGTTCCGCGCGAGCGGAACTACAGAACCCGGCCTACAGGCCGACTCGTCCGCCGTCCGCTCGCCCTGGCCGCGCCGATCCGTGGATCACCGTGGCTCGGGGCACGTCTGGGCATTGCGTGCCTCTCGGATTTCCGCGCCGCTGGGGTTCACTACGCGACGTTCGCCGAACCGGCCGGTGAAACGCGCGCTGAATCGGGGATCCACCCCGTCTGGTCCTCGTCACGCGTACGAAACCGGGGCCAGGGCGGCAGACCGTGAGCCGGGCCTCGATCGGCCCGGTGAAGGTCCAGGCGTAGGGAGCGCATCGGGACACGCGAGATCGGCGACACCGGACGGCGTCGCCGTCGGCGGAAGCTCTTGCTGCGAGATTGTCCGGCCACTTCTTGGCATGACGTGCGCGAACCGCGGCTGCCCACCGAGCGGTCGGAGGTGGAGACGCGGGACGGCGACCGGACCTCGTGCCGATCTCCTCGGACGTGCTGTTCGCGTTCGGCAAGGCCGAGCTCACCGAGACGGCCCGGCGCCAAAAGGCCGCTCTCGCCGACCGGTTGACGGACGTCGAGGGCGTGGTCGTGATCGAGGGGCACACCGACGCGGTCGGCTCGGCAGCCGACAACCTGCGCCTTTCGCGCAGGCACACCGACGCGGTCGAAAAGGAGCCCGCCCGGCTGGTCCCCGGCGTGCGCACCAGGACCGTCGGGTACGGCGAGGCCCGCCCGGTCGCGCCCGACACCAGGACGGCAAGGACTATCCGGAGGGACGGGGCGAAGAACCCCCGGTGACCATCATCTTCAGGGAGCGCCAGCCCGACCCGGCTACGCGGTGGCGGCCGTCGGTCCGCGAGGCGAAGCGGCCGACCGCCGTGCTCCGGTGCGCCCTGCGCGTCGAGCGACTACGCCTTCCCGCACCCCTCGGTGAGGTGCTCGCGCTGGGAAGGCGCAGCGTCGCCCCGATCCCGGATCGGGCGTAACCGAATCAGGAGTATGCGAAGGTGTTTTTTGTTTTCGGTCTGTTTCTTCTGTGGGCACTGCGGTGCAGTGGGCGAGGGCGGCCATCGAGAGCATGCGCGCCCTTCGGGGTGCGAGTATTTCTGGTAATGCTTATCTGGCGGTCTTTGTTCTCAAGCCGTCCGGATACGTTGACCCTCGTGTAGGTCTCGCGAAGAATGCTTGTCGCGACCCCGTGTTCGCATGGCGTCCCGGCATATGTGGAAGCATCGGGGAACTCCGCTGCGAGTCGAAGTGCGTCGGTGACCGATTCGGCGAGGACGAGGTGCTCGGTGATCCGATGGAGTGGCGATGGCGAGGTTCCGGTTTCATCCGCGCACCCGTCAGGCTCTGGCGAGATGGCTGTGCTCGGATGGGGCTGAACGGGGTGAGCTGGAGCTCGTCATCGAGGTCCTGCATGGGATCATGCACGGGGACTGGGACAACAGATGGCAGGTAATAAACGAAGGGCGTGATCGCGATTCGCTGTTCCGTGATTTCACGATCTGGCCGAGTGGGTCGCTGGTGCTCATCGTCCGTGAATGGCAGGCGGAGGACCGGCCCGTGCTTGAGATAACTGGTATTTACGACCCGGCCGAAATCCCGGAGCTGCGCCAGTCTGACGATCGCTGAAATCGCACACTCGTTCGGGTCGTCAGTGATCGGATAAGCCGGTGGATTTCGGGGCGCATGCGCCGTCTCGGGCGCGGGATCCGCGAGTCCGGTATTCGTCGTAACGTGCTCGCGCCGTAGCGGGTGGGCAAACCGGGTTCTGGCCGTGGTGTCGCCGGCGGGAAGTCCGGACGGGTGCCCCGAGTCGCAAGGAGGCATGTCGGGGATGCATGATCCGCGACGGGCCTTCGTCGCAGATCCGTCACGCGCACGCGCCTCGGCTTCCGTAGGCGTCCGCTGGAACCGTGAGCGGGAGCCTCATGCGCCCACCGGCCTGGCCGGATCGATCGGCTTGGTCGGCCCCTTCCCAGGACCCGGCCGGGGTGGGCTTGTGGCGCGGTGCCGCCGCTCGCGAGCGGGCCGTATCCGCTGAGCCTCACGGCCTGGCCGGAGGGCGGTCAAGCGACTCTTAAAGATAATCATTTTACGCGCAGTGACGGCACATCTGTCGCCCGAACAGAGTTTGTGGCCGTGCTGTAGCCGTAACTTGAGGCGTCGATCACCCTGGGTATACAAACGGCGGCCTTTTCGGTTAGAACTGACTAACCTCTACGGTTGTCCGTTGTGTCGTCTTTTGGGGGACGTCAAATGAATCGCCGGATCTGGATCCCCGGCCTTCTCGTCTGTGCCGCCGCCGTGACCGGGTGCGATCTGGTGCAGCCTGACGTCGCCGAGCTGCAGCGTCAGGCTGAGAGCAAAGCGGCCGGCGAGCAGGAGAACGCGGACTCGAAGCAGGACACGGCGGGCAGCGGCGAGCAGAGCCCGGCCGCCGAACCGGCCGACGCGAGCCAGGCCTCGACCACGGACGCCAGCAAGGTGATCGCCAAGGCCGTGCACGAGGCGCCGTTCGCCGAGAAGGCGACGTTGGAGATCGCCGTGCACTCGCTGAAGCGTCGCGGCAAGCTCGCCGACCTGGTCATCTCGCTCACCCCGCGCGTGCCCGAGGGCGTCCAGGTGGACGAGAAGCTCAGCCCTTTCGAGATCAACGGCCGGAACGTCTTCCGCGTCTACCTGATCGACACCGTGAACCTCAAGCGGCACATGGTGGTGCGGGACGCGAATCGCAGGCTGCTGGAGCCCGACGAGGTGTTCACCTCGATCCGGATCGGCCAGCGGGCGATGCTCACCTACACCTTCGCGGCGCCACCGGAGAACGTCACCAAGATGGACGTGCACGTGGGTAACTTCCCGCCGTTCACCGACGTGCCCCTGGAGTCCTGATGCTGCGCGCGCTGGCCGTTCTGCCGCTGCTGCTGGGCAGTCCGAGCCCGAGCCCGCAGCCCACCGTGCTCGATTCGGCGATCCAGGAGTCGATCGTGGATCTGCCGACCGACGGGACGATCCTCGATCTGACGCTCCCCGTCGAGGACCTGGAGGTGGAGACCCGCCAGGGGGAGCAGACCACGGTCACGATCTCCTCGGACGTGCTGTTCGCGTTCGACAAGGCCGACCTCACCGAGACGGCCCGGCGCCGGATCGCCGCCCTCGCCGACCGGCTGAAGAACAGCCGGGGCGTGATCACGGTCGAGGGGCACACCGACTCGCTCGGCTCGCCGTCGTACAACCTGCGCCTCTCCCGCAAGCGCGCCGACGCGGTCAAGCGGGAGCTCGCCCGGCTGGTCCCCGAGGCGAGGATCAAGGCCGTCGGGTACGGCGAGTCCCGCCCGGTCGCGCCGAACACCAAGGACGGTAAGGACTACCCGGAGGGCCGGGCGAAGAACCGCCGGGTGACCATCAAGTTCACCGGCCGCTGACCGCCCGCGGCGACGGCCGGGGTCCCGCCGCCGTGCGTGCGGAGCGCGCCCCGGCCGGGCGGAGCGCCGCGCGGCCCGCCGTCACTCCGGCTGGTCGACCGGGCACCGGTACACGGTCCGGTGCGCGAGCTGCCAGGTCTGGACGGGCGCGCCGCACCGGCGGCAGCGCTCCCGCCGGTAGACCCAGCGCTCGGCCGGCGCGTCCGGGTCGCTGACCACCTGCCCGGCCTCCCGGCCGAGCGCGAGGTAGGTGACCGCGGCGTCCCACAGCCGGCCCGCCGTACCGGGGGAGAGCCGCCGGGCGCACGGGTGGAGGCCGGTGAGGAAGAGCAGCTCGGCCCGCCAGGCGTTGCCGATCCCGGACCAGACCTTCTGGTCGAGCACGGCCGCGCCCACCGGGCCGCGGAAGGCGGTGAGCCGGGCGATCGCCTCGTCCCGGGAGGCGTCCGCGCGCAGCGGGTCGGGGCCGAGCGAGTCGCGGAGCGCGGCGACCTCGGCCGGCGAGAGCGCCTCGCAGCGGGACGGGGCGATGAGGTCGTACGCGACCGCGTCGGTCGCGAGCCGCAGCCGGGTGCCGGGCCGCGGCGTCGCGGCCGGGTCGTCGTAGCGCAGGAAGAGCCCCTGCATGCCGAGGTGCACGTGCACCGTGGGCGCGTCCGCGAAGTGGTAGAGCAGGTGCTTGCCCGCCGCCTCGACGGCGGTGAGCACCCGCCCGTCCCACGGCCGGGCGTCGAACCGGCCCTGCGGCCCGGACGTGCGGACCGCCCGCCCGGCGAGGTCCGCCTGCTGCCGTGCGGCGTGGCGGTGGATGAGGTGTCCTTCCGGCACGCCGGGACGCCTACCCACCCCGGGCCGGCGCATGTGGGCGGGCCCTTCGCGGTCGGCTCAGCGTTCCAGGGCGCGGTCGAGGTTGAACGCGGCGCTGATGAGGGAGAGGTGGGTGAACGCCTGCGGGAAGTTGCCGAGCTGCTCGCCGGTATGGCCGATCTGCTCGGCGTACAGGCCGAGGTGGTTGGCGTAGGTGAGCATCTTCTCGAAGGCGAGCCGCGCCTCGTCGACCCGGCCCGCCCGGGCGAGGGCCTCGACGTACCAGAACGAGCAGATGGAGAAGGTGCCCTCCGGCCCGTGCAGGCCGTCGGGGTCGCCGGTGGTGTCGTACCGGTAGACGAGCGAGTCGGAGACGAGCCGGCGGCCGATCGCGTCGAGGGTGGCGAGCCACTTGGGATCGGTGGGGGAGACGAACTTCGCCAGCGGCATCATGAGCAGGCTCGCGTCGAGCACGTCGTCGCCGAAGTGCTGGACGAACGCGTTCTCCGCCGCCGACCAGCCCCGGCGCATGATCTGCCGGTAGATCGCGTCGCGGGTGACGCGCCAGCGGCGCATGTCGGCGGGCAGGCCGCGGCGGTTCGCCATGCGGATGGCGCGTTCGATCGCCACCCAGCACATCAGGCGGGAGTAGACGAAGTCGCGGCGGCCGCCGCGGGTCTCCCACACGCCCTCGTCGGGCCGGTCCCAGTGCTCGCACACCCAGTCGACCAGCGCGCACACCTCGTCCCAGCGGTCGCTGGAGATCGGCTCGCCCCACTTGTCGTACAGGTAGATGGAGTCGATCAGCGCGCCGTAGATGTCGAGCTGCAGCTGGCCGGCCGCGGCGTTGCCGACGCGCACCGGGGCCGAGCCGCGGTACCCCTCCAGGTGGCCGAGCTCGATCTCGGGCAGCTCGCAGCGGCCGTCGACGCCGTACATGATCTGCAGCGGGCCGGTGGGGCCGTCGCCGACGAGGTTGACGTGACGGCCGAGGAAGCGCATGAAGTCCGCGGCCTCCTCGGTGAACCCGAGCCGCAGCAGCGCGTACACGGTGAACGCGGCGTCGCGCACCCACACGTAGCGGTAGTCCCAGTTCCGGCCGCCGCCGATCTGCTCCGGCAGGCTGGTGGTGGGCGCGGCGACCGGGCCGCCGGTGGGCGCGTAGGTGAGCAGCTTCAGGGTGAGCGCGGAGCGGTGCACCATCTCCCGCCACCGGCCGCGGTAGCGGGACCTGGCCAGCCAGTTCCGCCAGAACCGCACGGTGGCGGCGAACTCCTGCTCGGCCTCCGCGATCGGGCAGCCGCGCGGCGCCACCTCCTCGCCCACCCGGTCGAGGGCGAACACCGCCGACTCGCCCTCGTGCAGCTTGACCTGCGCGA
>QGUZ01000054.1 GCA_003242605.1 Actinomycetota bacterium | reverse complement strand
GGTCGCGCGCAGCACCGCCACGAAGAACGGCGCGCCGACGAACGCGGTGACCACGCCGATCGGCAGCTCGGCGGGGGCGAGCACGGTGCGCGCCACCAGGTCGGCGGCGACGAGGAACGCCGCCCCGCCGACCAGCGACAGCGGCAGCACCACCCGGTAGGAGCCGCCGGCGAGCCGCCGCACCACGTGCGGCACCACCACCCCGACGAACCCGATCAGCCCGCTCATCGCGACCGCGGCGGCGGTGGCGAGCGAGGCGGCGAAGAGCACAACGAGCCGCACCCGGCCCACGTTCACGCCGAGCCCGGCCGCCTCCTCGTCCCCGACCGACAGCACGTCGAGCAGCCGCCCGTGCAGCAGCAGGACGACCGCCGCGACCGCCGCGTACGGCGCGATCGCGCCGAGCCGGTCCCAGCTCCCGCCGAGGTCGCCGAGGATCCAGGCGTAGACCCGCTCCAGCTCCTCGACCTTGAGCTGCTGCACGAACGTCTGCACCGCGGTGAGGAACGACATCACCGCCACCCCGGCGAGCACGAGCGTCGCCGTACCGCCGCCGCGCCCGGTGCTGCGGCCGAGCGCGTAGGCGAGCAGCACGCCGCCGACCGCGCCGCCGAACGCGGCGACCGGCATCGCGGCGACCCCGGCCTCGCCCGGCAGGAACACCACGGCGAGGGTGACCGCGAGCCCGGCGCCGGCCGCGGCGCCGAGCAGGTACGGGTCGGCGAGCGGGTTGCGGAACACCCCCTGGTAGCCGGCCCCGGCGACGGCGAGCAGCCCGCCGACGGCCACCGCGGTGAGCACCCGCGGCAGCCGCAGCTCGAGCAGCAGGCTCCGCTCCACCGGGGCCAGCCCGGAGTCGACGGCGACGAACGGCAGGCCGTCGAGCAGGGCGAGCAGCACGCCGCGCACCGGCATCTCGGCGGCGCCGGTGAGCAGCCCGGCCACCATGGCCGCGGCGAGCAGCAGCCCCGCGACGAGCAGCGGCGGCAGCAGCGACCGCCGCGCCGGCACCACCGGCGCGCTCATCCCGTGCTCCATGGGTCAGCCGCCGATCGCGTGTTCGCCGGACGCCACCACGCCCATGGCTCAGCCGGCCGCCTCGCGCACGGCGTCACTCACGGTCCGGGCGAAGTCCACGACCCGCGGCCCCCAGCGCGAGGCGATGTCGTCGTCGAGATTGATCACCCGGTTGTTCTTGATCGCCGACAGGCCGGACCAGCCGGGGCGTTTGGCGAGCGTGTCCCGGTTCTGGCCGCAGCACTTGGTGGTGGCGAGGAAGATCAGGTCCGGGTCGGCCTTCGCGATGAACTCGGCGGACAGCTTCGGGTAGCCGCCGGCCGCGTCCGGCGCCTTGTCGGCGATGTTGACGAGCCCGAACAGGCCGTACACCCGCCCGATGAAGGTGTCGCTGGTCACCGAGTACGGCGTGATGTCGAGCTCGTGGTAGTAGGTGAGCTTCTTGTCCTTGGGCGCCTCGGCCGCGAGCCGGTCGAGCTCACGCTTCATGTCGTCCACGACCTGCCGGGCGCGGTCGGCGTTGCCGGTCGCCGCGCCGAGGTCGAGGATCTGGTCGTAGGCTTCGTCGAAGTCGGCCGCGGACGGCTCGACCAGCACCGGCACGTTCACCTTCTGCAGCTTCGCCACGACATCGTCGATGTCGCTGGCGAGCACGACGAGGTCGGGCCGGTGCTCGACGATCGCCTCGACGTTCGGCTTGAACCCCGACAGCGAGGTCTTCGGCGCCTCGGGGGGATGGTTGGAACGCTCGTCCACGGCCACGACCTGCGGCCCCGCGCCGATGGCGAACAGGGTCTCGGTCGCGGTGGGCGAGAGGGAGACGATGCGCTCCGGCCGCCGCTCGATGGTGACGCGCCCGTTGGCGGCCTCCACGGTGACGGGGAAGGCCGGCGAGGCGGACGCGGTGGACGCGGCGGGAGCGGACGAGGGGGCGGTACGCGCGGCGTCCTGCGCCTGGCCGCATCCGGCCAGTCCGAGGACGCCCAGCAACGCGCTCGCCAAGGCCAGACGTACGGGCCTCACGAGAGTCCTCCGTTGTAGTCGGTCGCCGGGAATCGAGGGACCCGTACGGACGGATCACCCTTTTCCACGAGGGCTGACGTCGTCGACGCGGCGCCCAGGCGACCTGGCTCGTCCCCACGGCGGGGCATGACAGTTGCGGGACAGCGCCGGACTCGCACCGGACTTCGCTGGACGTCGCGTATGACTGGCACGTTACCAATGCCGGATCACACGCGCCAGGGCGGGCCCGGCCGAAAGGGGCCGGGCGCGGGCGCGCCGCGGCCGCCGCCGGATCCGCGTGCCCCGGCGGCGGCCGGGCATGATGGTCACCTATGGCAGAGCTTTTCGTGATCCGGCACGGCGAGACCGAGTGGAGCCGTGACCACCGGCACACCGGACGCACCGACGTGCCGCTCACCGCCCGCGGCGAGGAGCAGGCCCGGCTGCTCGCCCCCGTGCTCAAGGACCGCCCCTTCGCCCTGGTCCTGGTCAGCCCGGCACGGCGGGCCCGCCGTACCGCCGAGCTCGCCGGTCTGCTGCCCGGCGGCGCCGAGGCGCGCGAGCCGGGCCCGGACGCGCCGGAGGTACGGCTCGACCCGGACCTGTGGGAGTGGGACTACGGCGGGTACGAGGGCATGACGTCGGCCGAGATCCGCCGCACGCGGCCCGGCTGGTACCTGTGGCGCGACGGCGTGATCCCCGGCGACGCCGACCACCCCGGCGAGACGGCCGAGCAGGTCGGCGCGCGGGCCGACCGGGTCATCGCCCGGGTGCGGCCCGTCGTCGCCGAGCGCGACGCGGCGATCGTCGCGCACGGCCACCTGCTGCGGGTGCTGGCCGCGCGCTGGCTCGGCCTCGGGCCGCGCGACGGCCGCCTGTTCCGGCTCGACACGGGATCGGTCGGCGTGCTCGGCTTCGAGCACGGCGAGCCGGTGATCCGGCGGTGGAACGTCCCGGTGCCGGGCCTGTGACCAAGCCGCCGCGACCCGCGTCCCGCGGCCGCAGGGCCCGCGGCGCCGTGCCGCCGGCGGCGCGCCCTCGCGGGGGAACGGGAGCGCCTGGGACGGCGGGTGGCGCGCGGCGGGATTTCCCCGGCGCCGGCGGGGCGCCGGGGCGTGGACACAGGCGGCGGCACCCGGCGGCATGTCCGGGCGCCGGCCGGCGGCTCAGCGGGCGGGGACCGGTCGCGGCCCGCGTCCGGTGAGCCACTCCAGCACCTTGCGGTGCCCGCGGCGGGCGTCCTCGAAGTGCCCCCACCGCCAGTACCGCGGCTGCTCCCGGATCCCGGTCACCCAGGTGCGGTACGCGATCGCGTGCCGTTCCCCCGTCTCCCCCGTGCCCGACTCCACCGGAGCGGCCACGCCGTAGGTGCGGATCACGACCCGGCCGCCCGGTGCGAACAGGACGTCGTCGGCGACGGGATAGAGCGTCATCCGGTCCAGCATTGGGGCCCCCACGATGTCTCCATAGCCACTCGTCCGACCGCGCGTCGTCGCGACGATGGACGATCCCCAATGTGCCGGACCCGGCGATGATCCGGGTTACACGCCCACCGCACCCGCGTTAATCGGATGCGGGCAATGTTAAGTGTGTGTTACGCGAGTAGGTTGTCGAACTCGCCGTCCTTGACCCCGAGCATGAGGGCGCGGATCTCATCCCGGGTGTAGATGAGGGCCGGGCCCTCCGGGTCCCGGGAGTTCCTGACGGCGATGCTGCCATCGGGAAGCTCGGCGAGCTCCACACAGTTGCCGGTCGAGTTGCTGCGGATGCTCTTGCGCCACCGAACCCCGCGGATCGCGCTGGCCGGCATCCCGTTGTACGTCTGCTGCATTTAGATCTCTCTGAGAATCTGCCCGAGTATCTCGGCGGTGCCCCCTGGCGTGGTGCTCTCCACGCACAGCTGCTCCATCGCGGTGAGGTAGGGGTCGACGTCCTCCCGCTTGTCCAGGTACAGGGCACCCCAGAGCTGCTCGACGTAGACCACGTCCGGAAGGTCGGACTCTGGGAAGCGAAGGATCGTGAACGCCCCGCCCTCGGCGGCGTGCATGCCGAACTTGAACGGCATCACCTGGATGGTGATGTTCGGCAGCGTCGAGACGTCAAGCAGGTGCTGGATCTGCTCCCGCATGATCTCGGGGCCGCCGATGGGCCGCCGGAGCGCCGCCTCGTCGATGACCGCCCACAGCTTCGGACCGTCCTTTTGGGTGAGACGCTCCTGCCGCTTCAAGCGCATGTGCACGCGGCGTTCGATCTCCTCCTCGGGGACGTCCGGATACCCCAGCCGGATGACCGTGCGGGCGTAGTTCGCCGTCTGGAGCAGGCCCGGGATGAACTGCACCTCGTAGGTGCGGATCACGTTCGCGGCCTCCTCCAGGCCCACGTAGGTGGTGAACCAGCTGGGCAGCAGGTCGCTGTATTTGTGCCACCAGCCCGGCGTGTTCGCCTCACGGACCATCTCGAGCAGGCTACGGCGTTCGGCGTCGTCGACCACGCCGTAGAGCGTGAGCAGGTCCTCGACGTCGCGTGTCTTGAACCCGACCCGGCCGAGCTCCATCCGGCTGATCTTGGACTCCGAGGCGCGGATATGGAAGCCCGCGACCTGCCTGGAGAGCCCTTTCTGCTCGCGCAGCCGGCGAAGGCTGGCACCGAGCATGATGCGCCGAACGGTGGAGCCGGAACCAGGCGGATCTATCGACACGTCACTTTCCTCCGGTTGTGGACTGCATCACACAGTCTGTCAAAGATCGCGCGTGGACTCCCCCTTCGGTTCCAGGGTTCCTGGAACCACGGTAGCGCGTGCAGGCGGCGTCTGCACGTGCATTCGCTCTTGCACTTGCACATGAGCCTGCACCATCATCGGTCGCATGCGATCCCTCACGCGCGGCGCGGCCGCCCCGTCGTTCGACTGGTGGCCACCGCTCGGCTGGTGGCCCGACCGGGCCCGCGACCTGCTCGGGGAACGGCTGCCGGTGCCCTCGGCGAGCGCGACGTTCGCGCTGCCCGCCCGCGCCGAGTCGGTGTACACGGCACGGGAGCGCGCCACCGACACGCTGCGCGGCTGGGATCTCGGCCATCTCGCCGACGGCGTCACCCTCGTCGTCTCCGAGCTCGCCACGAACGCGCTGCGGCACGGGCTCGCCCCGGCCACGCGGTGGCCCGCCGACCCGATCCGGCTCTCCCTGGTCCGCCGCGGGCCGCTGCTCACCTGCGCCATCGCCGACCCCGGCCGTGCCGTACCGGTGATGCGCGACCCCGGGGCGCTGGAGCCCGGCGGGCTCGGGCTGCACATCGTCGACTCGCTCAGCGTGCGCTGGGGCTGGTCCCCCATCGCCCCGTACGGCAAGGCGGTCTGGGCCGTGCTCGACGCGACCGCGGGCGCCCCGGAGACCGGCTCCGGCCGCTTCTGATGATCTTCGTGTGCCTGGTGGGACGGCTGCGTCCGGCGATTTTCCGGGCTTTGCCGAAGAGCATTGACGACCGTCGCGAAGTGGAGAACAGTTCCCGGTAACGGGAACAGCCGCCCACGTCCGCGAGGCGCGAGGGACCGTGCGCCCGGCCGGGCCGGGCGACGGGTGCGGCGGGCGGAGGAGTTCCCGCCGCCAGGCCTACCCACCTACGTGCACCCTGCTTGACTCGACCCGTTCCGACCCGCGGAGACAGTGTTTCATGACCGGGTTTCATGACCGGTTTGATGCCCGGTTTCGTGACCGGCGTCATGAGCGGTTTCATGACAGGTTTCCCGACCGGGCCATGACCGGGCTCACGACGGGGCTCGCGCCGTACCCGGACGCCCCGTCACGCCGGCCGCGCCGGGACGACACCCGGGGTGTGACCGGCGGGTGCGGAAAGGGTGTCGATTCCGGCAGGCAGATCCCGTACCAGGGTGATCTGCATTACGGTGGCTTTCTGGTCGGTCCCGGAAGACGCGTGAGAGATCTGTGATGGACGATCACCTGCTCGGCTGGCTGACGACCCTCGACGAAGACCGGCTGACCCGAATTCTCGCGAACCGCCCCGACGCCATCGCCGCCCCGTGGCCGCGGCGGCTCGAGGCCCTCGCCGAGCGCCTGACCGACCCCCGCGCGGTGCTCGAGGTGATGCGGAGCCTGCCGCTGCCGCCGCTGGAGCTGCTGCAGGCCTGCCTGGTGATCGGGGACCGCGCCACCGAGGACGAGCTCGCCCGCTTCCTCGGCGTCAGCAGGAGCGCGGTGCAGCCGTGGCTGGAGCAGGTGTACGACCACGCGCTCGCCTGGCCCCGGCCGGACGGGCGCATCCATCTCGCCGACGCGGTCGCCCGCATGTGGACCGCCCCGTACGGCCTGGGCGACCCGCTCGCCACCTACCTGGAGACCTGGACGCTCAACCTGGAGGAGCTGCGCCGGATCAGCCGCCGCCTCGGGCTGCCCGCGCAGGGCGGCAAACGCCGGCTCGTCGCCCGGATCCGCGGGGTGCTCGAGGACCCGGACCGGCTGCACGCGCTGCTGGCGGACGCGCCCGACGGCACGCTCGGCCTGCTCGACGACTTCGCCTGGGACGGCCCGGTGCGCACCGTGGACGGCGACCGGTTCACGGTCGAGGGCACGCCGGAGAAGTGGGCGGCCGACCGCGCCCTGCTGTTCCGCACCCGGTGGGACCTGGCCGAGATGCCGCGCGAGGTGGCGCTCGCGCTGCGCGGCCCCGACTACCACGCCCCGTTCACCCCGCAGCCGCCCGAGGTGGCGACGGTGCGGGTGAACGTCGCCGAGGTCGAGGAGGCGATGTGCCTCGCCGCCCCGCGCGCGGTGGAGCGGGCCGCTGCCCTGCTGGAGAACACCGACAAGACGCCGCTGCCGCTGCTGAAGACCGGCGGGGTGGGCGTGCGCGAGGTGCGGCGGGTGGCCCGGGAGACCGGCTGCACCGAGGCCGAGACGCGGCTGCTGCTGGAGGTGTGCGCGGTCGCCCGGCTGCTCGCCGTGGACGAGGCGGCCGGCGGGCTGGTGCCCACCGAGCGGTTCGACGCGTGGCGGCTGGAGGACGCGCCCGCCCGGCTGCGGGTGCTGCTCGCCGCCTGGTGGCGGATGGAGCGCTCCTCCTTGTTACGCCGCCAGGACGGCCGGTACCCGACCGTCCTGGGGGACGAACCGAACGGCGAGACCGTGGCGCGGATCCGGTGGGCCGTGCTCGCCACGCTCGCCGCGCTGCCGGAGAACGCCACCTTCGCCACCATGCCCGAGCTGGTGCAGGCGGTGCACTGGCGGGCGCCGCTGCTCGACCGCACCCTGCTCGCCCGGTGCTGCCCCGCCGTGCTCGAGGAGGCGCGGCTGCTCGGCGTGGTCGCCGGGGACGCCGTGACCCCGCTGGGCCGCGCGCTGGCGCGGCTGTCCGGCGTGGCCGGGTCCGAGCAGGACGAGCACGTGCCCGAGGTCGAGCACGACCGCGGGCTGATCGAGTGCTCCACCAAGGCGCTGGCGAGCGCGCAGCGCACCGCGCAGTTCGGCGCCGACCTTACCGCCGTGGTCACCGGCCCGCCGTCGGCCGAGCTCGCCGCCCTCCTCGACCGGGTCGCGGACCGGGAGAGCCGGGGCGCGGCCTCGGTGTGGCGGTTCTCCCCGGCGAGCGTACGGCGGGCCCTCGACGCCGGGCACACCGCGGACAACCTGATCGCCGAGCTGTCCCAGCTGGGCACGCTGCCGCAGCCGCTCACCCGGCTCATCCGGGACGTGGCGCGGCGGCACGGCGAGGTCACCGTGACCACGGTCGCGTGCATCATCCAGGGCTCCGACCCCGCGCTGCTCGCCGAGATCGCCGCGCACCCCAGGCTCGCCCGGCTCGGCCTGCGGCAGCTCGCGCCGACCGTGCTCGCCGGCTCGGTGCCGGCCGACCGCACGCTCGCCGCGCTGCGCGAGGCCGGGTACTCCCCGGTGCCGGTGGACGACACCGGCGAGATCACGGTACGGCGGGAGCCCGCGGGCGGCGGCAAGCTGATCCTGCTGCCCGGCGGCCGGGTCGCCGAGCTCGAGTCGCCCCCGATCCCCGTCGCCGACCCGCCCCCGGACCCCCGCGAGCACGCCCGCCGCCTGCTGCGCGCCCGCGTCCGCGAGGAACCGCAGGGCCGCACCTGGGCGGTGATCGGCCGGCTCGCCACCCGTCTCCCGACCGCGCAGCAGTCCCTGCTCGGCAGCGTCGTCGACCGCGGCGCCCGCGCCATGATCACCCTCACCGACGGCATCACCGCGACGATCAGCCACGGCGAGCTGCGCCGCAACGTGCTGGAGGCCTGGTGCGAGGAGGCCGGTGACTACCTCGAGTTCCCGCTCTCCGAGATCTCCTCGGTGACCGCCGCGCACTAGGCCGCGCACCGGACCGCACGCCGTATCCCCACGAGAGCCCCACGAGATCCCCGACAGCCCAGGACTTCGTTCCCCGGCCACCGCATGTGCCCCGGGGCGCTCCCTCGGGCACATGCGGATTCACGTGCCGATGCCCGTGCCGATTCACTTACCGCTGCACGTGCAGGCGCACGTTCGCCGGGACGCCGATCCGAAGCGGCGTCCGCCCCGGCCCCGGTCCCGGGCCGGGGCGGTCTCTCAGGGCTCGTCGGGCCGGGGCAGCTCCACGGCCGCCTGCTGGGCCGCCTGCAGGCTCTCCTGCAGCGCCTTCTTCAGCTCCGCCGCGTTGCGGGCGAGGCGGTCGATCTCGGCGACGGCGAGCTCGTCGGCGACGGTCTCGGCGAGCAGGTCCTGGTACTCGGCGGCCCGGTCGGCGACCCGCGCGACCTGGGCGTGCGCCCGGTAGGCGGCGTCCGCCTCGGCGGTGCGCTCCGCGTAGCGCTCGAGCGCCGCCACCCGGGCGGCGACCGAGGCCTCGACGTCGTCGAGGGCCTTGCGCAGCGGGCGCAGCGCCTCCTCCGCCTGCGGGGTCACCTCCTCGGCGAGCAGCCGGCGCTGGTCCTCGCGCAGCTGCGCGACCTTGCGCAGCGTCTTGGCGATCTGCCACTCCTGCCGGGGCAGGGTGACCGCGTTCTCGCCGGGCTCGAGCAGCCCGGCGCGGGCCACCTCGGACTCCTGCACCCGGCGGATCGCCTCCTGGGCGCGGGCGAGCAGCGCGCGGCCGTTCTCGTCGAGGTCCCCGGGCAGGCAGAACCGGTCGGGGTTCGCCTTCGCCGCCTCGGTGAGCGCGCCGAACCGGCGGTGCCACAGGCCGAGCCGCAGGCCGTACCCGGCGGCCCCGGCGGCGGCGACGACGAGGAAGACGAGCGGGGAGAGGTCCACGCCGGCCGCGCCGCCGAGCATGAAGACGGTGAGCAGGGCGAGCACGGTGAGGCGCAGCCAGTCGCCCCCGTACGGCCGCGCCCGCTCGCCGGGCCACGGCGCGCCGGTGCGGACGTGGCGCAGCAGGTCGGGCCGGGACCGCAGCCGGGCGGCGAGATCGGGGTCGAGGTCGGGGTCGACCACCGGGCGGACCCCGCCGTCGTCGAGGTCCTCGGTGCCGGGCGCGCCCACGCGGAGCCAGTCGCCCGGCATGTGGGTCTGGAACGCGACGTCGCCGCTCTCGATCACGACCTCGGCCTCGCCGGGCGTCTCCGGCCGCCCCGCCACCGGGGCGCCGTTCCCGCCCGGGTAGCGGATCCAGCGGCCGTTGCCGGGCGTGCGGCACACGTAGCGGCCGGGCACGACGTCGGCGCCCACGACGAACATGCCCTTCGCCGGAATCCGGTCGAGATAGCGGACGTTCGCGCACTGCCCCATGACGGATGTGTTTCCACGGAGCCGCGCCTCAGACGGCCGGCGTCCCGGCGATCCGGTGGTGTGGTGAGGTGCGTGGGGGTGTGCCTCGCCCCGGTGGACCAATACGCCTCCCGTGCCCGCCGCGACACTGGTGCTCCCTATGGAACCAGCATCCTCGCAACTCGCCTAGGGCGGGAGGAAAAGGTCAGCAAGGTGAGACGATCGGGCAAGGCCGCCCCGGCTGCGCCGTACCGCCCCGGCGGGCGATCACCGTACGGCACCGGCCGTAGCCGGACCGTGACGGCGGCACGCGCCCGCAGGCCGCCGATCGCCGCCGGACACGGCCGCGCCGAGCCGGGCCGGGCCGCGCGCCGGTGCGCCGCCCGGCGGGCGAGGCGGGCCGCAGGCCCGGGACCGACTCCGTACCGTGCCCGGGCGAACGCAGTCGCCGCCGACCCCTCCCCACGATGGCCGCCCGGCCACTTAAACTTCCAGCGTGACAGAACCGAAGTTCGAGATACAGATGCTCCACGACCGTGTCATGATCAAGGTCGAGCGCGACCCGGAGGAGCGGCGGAGCACTTCGGGCATCGTCATTCCTGCCACGGTCAAGATGGCGAACCGCCTCACCTGGGGCCTGGTCTGCGGCGTGGGCGCCGGCGCCCGGCAGGTGAAGGTCGGGGACAAGGTCCTGTTCAACCCCGAGGATCAGTACGAGGTGGAGATCCACGGTGAGGTCTACCTCGTGATGCGCGAGCGTGACCTGCACGCCATCGCCACCCAGCACACCGACCACGGCACCGGCCTCTACCTGTAGGGGCCGGTCACTGGCCGGGGTGCAGCGTCCACGGGCGGCCCGCGGGCACTCCACGGGCGACCTCCGGCGCCCGGGATGCGGCGACCCGGCAACGCGGCGTCCGGGGATGCAGTGGGCGGAGCGCCCTGGGCGATCCGCCCCCGGCCGACCTCACCGGCTCACGAACCGGAGCCCCTCCACCACGAGGTTGACGCCGAGCGTCAGCCACACCGACGCCCACACGATCGCCGCAGCGATGGCGAACGTGACCGCGGAGACGAGGATGCGCACGGGCCAGCTCTGCCGCATGAGCCACCGTGTCCACACACCGAGCAGCCTCTTGCCGAACTCCAGCACGTGATGCGCCCAGGCGAACTCGGTCGCGAGCACCGCCAGCCCGGCGAAGACCACCAGCCAGCCGGGGCCGGGGAAGGGCACCATGATCAGGCCGCCGATCACCATCGCCGTGCCGATCACGCCGATGACGATCTTCAGGGTGAGACGCCCGGCGGGAGTGGCCCGCACGGCGTCACGCCAGCGTCTCAGGGCCGTCCGCCGTTTGATGCCGCCTCCCCCATCGCGTGAAACCGGCCGTTCCTCTGTCCGCGGCGCCGTGCCGCGCTGTCGCCCATCTCCCAAGCCGCCGCCCCCGTCGGTCCGTTCCCGCCGGTCACAGCATAGAAGGCGAGGAGGACTGTCCGTGGACCAAGGGGTCGCCTAGGCTGGCTCACCGAGCATTGTTCTACGGCGGAGGTGGGCATGAGCAAGGCACTGGTCCTCGGCGGCGGCGGGGTGGCCGGAATCGCCTGGGAGGTCGGGGTGATCCACGGCCTGATGCGGGAGGGCGTCGACCTCTCCGATGCCGACCTCATCGTCGGAACCTCGGCCGGCTCGGTCGTCGGCGCCCTCGTGGCCACCGGGGCCGATCTGGAGCAGGCGATCGAGACCCAGATCGCGGCCAACGCCGCGGCCGGGACGGACCGGGACGCCCTCGGGCCCGGCCCCGACCCGCAGCAGATCACCGCCGCCTTCGGCATCCTCTTCGACCCTTCGCTCGAGCCGAAGGAGGCCCGGCGCCGGATCGGCGAGCTCGCCCTCGCCGCGCGCAACGTGCCGAGCGAGGAGCGCGCCCGCAAGGTCTTCGAGCGGCTGCCCATCCACCGGTGGCCGGACCGCCCGCTCAAGATCACCTGCGTGGACGCGCACACCGGCGAGTTCGTCGTCTGGGACAAGGACTCGGGGGTGCCGCTGGTGCTGGCGGTGGCGTCGAGCTGCGCCGTCCCCGGCTTCGTGCCCCCGGTGACGATCGGGGACGGCCGGTACATCGACGGCGGCGTGCGCTCGCCGGTCAACGCCGACCTCGCCGCCGGGGCCTCGTCGGTGGTGATCCTGGAGCCGCTCGCCGCGCTCTGGCCGCGCGAGCGGGCCCGGTCCGAGCTGGAGGCGCTCGGCGACGCCCGCGTGCTCGGCGTCGCCCCCGACGAGGAGGCCCGCGCCGTCTTCGGCGTGAACGTGCTCGACCCCGCCCTGTGGGGGCCCGCCTTCCACGCCGGCCTGCGGCAGGCGGCCTCGCTCGCCGACGACGTGCGGAAGGTGTGGAAGCCCGAGGCGGAGTGACCGGCCGGGCCCGTGCGCCCGCCGACCGCCGGGCCGTGGCGTCCGGCGCGGCCGCGGGCGCACGGGCCGCACCGCGAGCCGCGACCGGGACCCCCTGCGGGCGTGCGATCGGCCGCCTCACGCAAGCGGCCGGACCGGCCCGCAGGGGCCGCATAGAAGTCTGCCCGGCCTCCGCCGATGTCCCAACCGTACCTGAGCCCGCACTCACCACATAGGCCTCAAAGTTTCAATCAAGCAACCAATGGCCGCACAATGCGCCGGGCGTGGCGATGAGACGCCCGAATTCTCCCGGCCTACACTCCTCGTGGTCGATCAACTACACACGGGAGTGACTGTGGCTGTTTCGGATGTACGGCTGGACCGGCGGCGGCTCGTCGGGTTGACCACGGCCGCGGCGGCGGGCGGCGGGCTCGTCGCCCTCGTGGAGGGCGTATCGGGCGGGGCGGCGGCGCGGGCGGAGCGGGAGCTGCCGCTCAGCCCGCCGGAGGACCTCATGCGCGAGCACGGCCTGCTCAACCGGGTCCTGCTCGTCTACCGGGAGGCGATCCGGCGGATCAAGCGTGGCGACGCGGTCCCGCTCGAGGAGCTCGGCACCGCGGCGAGCATCGTCCGCACGCTCATCCACGACCACCACGAGCACGTCGAGGAGCGGTACCTGTTCTCGGCGCTGCGCCGGGCCGGCAGGCACGTCCGCACGATCGACGTGCTGCTCGCCCAGCACGCGGCCGGTCGCGCCCTCACCGCCGAGCTGCTGCCGCTCGACCGGATCCCGGCCCGCCGGGTCGACGCACGCGCCCGGGACCGGATCCGGCGCACGCTGTCCACCTTCATCCGGATGTACCAGCCGCACGAGGCCCGCGAGGACACCGAGATCTTCCCGGCGTTCCGCGAGATCACGCCGCCCCGGGAGTTCCGGGAGCTCAGCGAGCGGCTGCAGGAGCAGGAGGCCCGCCGGCTGGGCCCCGACGGCTTCGCCCGGCTCGTCGCGCGGATCACCGACGTGGAGCGGTCCCTCGGCATCCACGACCTGGCCCAGTACACCCCGGAGGACGCGCCGAAGCCGCGGCGGCCGGGCAGGGCGCGGCCGGACGAGGACCGCGGCGAGCGGCGCTCCTGACCCCGCCCCGGCCAGAGCGCCCCGGCGGGCGCCGGCCGGGAGCGCCGGCCCGGACGCGCGGGCCGGGCCACCCGGGGTGCGGCGCCCCGCACCCCGGCCGGGTCACCGCCTGGTTCCGGGCGGCCGGATGCCGGACCCGCGGCGGCCGCGCCCGCCCGGGCCCACGCCCAGGCCGCCCGCCGCGACGTCGTCGCCCGGGCCGTACCCGGAGTCGAAGGTCATCTGGGAGCTGTCGCCCTTCCACTCGGCGATCAGCACGGCCGCGTCGTCCTGGAGCCGCCCGCTCTGGTGGCGCAGGATGTCCTGCATCAGCCGCCGCAGCGTCTCCGGGGCGGCGAGGCCGCTCGCGGCGTGCCGCACGATGAACCGCACGAACCGCTCCATGCCGAACGGCTCCCCGGTCTCGGGGTCGCGGGCCTCGGTGATGCCGTCGGTGTAGTACAGCAGCCGGTCGCCCGGCTCGAGGCGGCGGCGGTGCTCGCGCGGCCGCGCCGGCAGCCGCAGCCCCATCGGCAGCGCCGGCTCGCTCTCCAGCGTGTCCACCCAGCGGCCGCCGCGGATCAGCAGCGGGGGCGGGTGGCCGCGGTTCACCCAGACCAGCTCGCCGGTGTCGAGGTCGATGCGGGACAGCACGCCGGTGACGTACCGCTCCCCGTCGAACTGCGCGATGACGTCCTCCTGGATCGCCATGCTGATGTCGGCGAGGCCCATGCCGGCGCGCCGGTGGCCGCGCCAGCTCGCGATCGCGATGCTCGCGGTGAGCCCGGCCGAGGTGTCGTGCCCCATCGCGTCGAAGATCGACAGGTAGAGGGTGCGCCCGCTCACCGCGTAGGAGAACGCATCCCCGCCCACCTCGTACGCGGGCTCGATCGCCGCCCCGATCGTGACCCGGTCGTTGGCGAAGGCGAGCGGCGGCAGCAGGTGCCACTGCACCTCGGCGGCGAGGGTCATCGCCCGGGTGCGGGTCACCCGCGCGTAGGTGTCGCTGTGCATGCGCTTGCTGACGATCAGCATGCCGACGAGCGAGGCGAGGCCCGACAGCAGCTCCCGCACCCGCCGGTCGTCGCGCGCCGAGCGGGCCTCCAGCACGCCGAGGCGCTCGGTGCCGTTGAGGATCGGCACCCAGAAGCGGAACGGCTCGCCCGCCGCCGCCTCCGCCGCGGTGCGGTACGGACCGACGATCTCCACCTCGCGGAAGGCGAGCCCGGCGAGCGTGCCGTCGATGTCGAGCTCCTCCTCGTCCGGGGACCAGTCCGGCCCCTCCCCCAGCAGCCGCAGCACCTGCTGCTGCCGATCGGCGAGGTAGATACGGGCGTCGCACAGGCCCTCGGCCGCGGCGTGTCGCGCGATCAGCGCCGGGAGATGGTCGAAATCGCACAGTTGGCTCGCCTTCAACAGCTCGCCGAGCACTTAACCACCCCCTGGCGCCCTAAGGGCCTTCCCCGTCAGGATGACTCCCCTACCCTCAGGGACACCCAACGATCCGTCCCGGTATGGGCAAATTCGCAGGACCGGGCCTTAGGCCGCGCGCCGGAACCGCCCCATCGGCGCGCCGCCGTACCGGCCGGGGTACAGGGCGGTGATCGCCGCCTCGGGCGGGCGCCGCCCGGGCGGGGGTGGCGCGCGGCCGGCGCGCCGGTCACGGCAACGCCCGGCGGCCTGTTTCAGGTGGCCCGACGCGGTGCGGCGAATACTATGCTGTGCCTTGCACACGTATCCGTGGTAGGTTCTCTCTGGCCTGGGAAATACGCAGGTCAAACCGTTTTAACGGGGCGATAGCTCAGCCGGTCAGAGCAGCGGACTCATAATCCGTCGGTCCTGGGTTCAAGTCCCAGTCGCCCCACCTCGCATCACCAGGGCGATCACCCGATACGGGATGCCCGGCGGGCACCGGACGGCAGCAGACGCGGCGGAGCGCCCGGGCGCTGCCCCGGTCCGGACCCCGGAAACCACGTGAACGCACAGGGCCCCGCACGGGCCGGTGTGATCGGCGTGATCGCGGGCCGGTCCACCTTCACCCCGGGAGGGCGGCCGCCCGGTCTCCGCTCCGGCAGGCTCCGGTACGGCGTGCCGCGCGGGCGCGACGGTGCGGCCCGGCGTTCCGGTCGCGCCGCCCCTCGCCCTGTCCCGTTCCAAAAACGGCCTGCCTGCGCCGTGCCGTACCGGATAAGGTGGCGGAATGCGCGAGATCGTCCAGAGCAGCAAGCTGCGGCACGTCCGTTACGACGTCCGGGGCCCGATCCTCACCGAGGCGCACCGGCTCGAGGCGCAGGGCCACCGCGTACTCAAGCTGAACATCGGCAACCTGGCCGCGTTCGGCTTCGAGGCACCCGACGCGATCGTCGCCGACATCGTGCACCACCTTCCGGACGCCCAGGGCTACTCCGACTCGCGTGGCATCTACTCCGCCCGTACCGCCGTCGCGCAGTACTACCAGTCGCACGGCCTGACCGATGTCGGCGTCGACGACGTCTTCATCGGCAACGGGGTCTCCGAGCTGATCACCATGGTGCTCCAGGCGTTCGTCGACGACGGCGACGAGATCCTCGTGCCCGCGCCCGACTACCCGCTGTGGACCGGAGCGGTCACCCTCGCCGGCGGGAAGGCCGTGCACTACCTCTGCGACGAGGAGCAGGACTGGCAGCCGGATCTCGCCGACATCGAGTCGAAGATCACCGACCGCACCCGCGGGCTGGTGATCATCAATCCGAACAACCCCACCGGCGCGGTCTACTCCGAGCAGATGGTCCGCGACCTGGTCGAGCTGGCCCGCCGCCACGGGCTCGTGGTGTTCAGCGACGAGATCTACGAGAAGATCGTCTTCGACGACGCGGTGCACCACCACGCCGCCACCTTCGCCGGCGACGACGTGCTGTGCCTGACCTTCAGCGGCCTGTCCAAGGCCTACCGGGTGTGCGGCTACCGGTCCGGCTGGGTGGTGATCTCCGGGCCGAAGCACCGGGCGACCAGCTTCATCGAAGGGCTCACGCTCCTCGCCAACATGCGCATGTGCCCGAACGTGCCCGGGCAGCACGCGATCCAGACCGCGCTCGGCGGCTACCAGTCCATCGACGAGCTGATCGCCCCCGGCGGGCGCATCTACGAGCAGGTGAAGACCGCCTGGCGCATGCTCAACAAGATCGACGGGGTGAGCTGCGTCGAGCCGCGCGGCGCGCTCTACTGCTTCCCGAAGCTGGACACCGAGCTGTTCGGCATCGACGACGACGAGAAGTTTGTGATCGACCTGCTGCGGGCGACCAAGATCCTCGTCAGCCACGGGACCGGCTTCAACTGGATCGCCCCCGACCACTTCCGGCTCGTCGCCCTGCCCGAGATCGACCAACTCACCGACGCCATCGAGCGGATCGCCGAGTACCTCGACAGCCGGCGCCGCCGCTGACCGCAGCGCGGTACGGCACGGCGACGGCCCGCCGCGCGGCCCGAAGATCCGGGCCGCCGATCCCGCCCACGAGCCCGCCCGGCGGGCGACTCGGCCATCCGCGGCCGTGGCCCGGCGGCTCGCCGCCCCGGACGGACCTCGATCCGGTCCTCGTCGCGGCCGGCCCCGGAGGGCTCGGGCTGATCGCCCTGCACCGGACTCCGGTGCTCGTCGCGGGTGCGTCCATCGCGCGGATCACCATGCTCGCCGGGGACGGGGCGGCCCGCGTTCGGCGTGCGCGGGCGGCTCGGCCACGCGGTCGCGGCCTCGCCGGGCGGGCCGGGTGCGCGACCTCGAGGTCACCACGGCGACCCCGGGCGGACGCCCGCGCCCGCCACGAGCCTCCCGGCTCTCCCGGTCTGGTCGTGGCGGCCGTCCCCCCTGCCGCCGCAGGGCGGCCGGCGTCCGCCGGGGCCGCCGCCCCTCGCCGGGCGATCGGGTCGCGCCCCGGCCCACGCGGCCCCGCCGTACCCGCCGAGGCGGCGGCGGGTACGGCGAGGCCCACGGCGCGCCCCGCACCGCGGCCGCGATCCCGCCCTCGCGGACACGGTGGGGGCGCGGTGGATGCGGTGGCACGCGGCCGGCCGCGCGACGGCCGTGCCCCGCGTGCCACCGCGCGCACGCCCCGAGGTGATCTCCCCCTCCGCGCCCAGGGCGTGCGGGCCCGCACGGGCCCGAAGGCCCACGACTTCAGCCTTTACGCCCGATGCCGCAGAGCACCGGGACGCTCAGCAGCGCCGGCCGGTCGGGGTCGTCGGCGCCGACCCCCGCGATCGCCCCGGTGCCGAGCAGCCACTCCCCCACCGGGCGCAGCCCGGGCTCGACCAGGCGGGTGCCGGCGAACAGCGCCGCGATCTCCGGCTCGGTGCGCGCGACCGCACCCGCGCCGGTCTCCCGGGCGGTCCCGCCGCGCCCGTCGCGCAGCGGGTGGGAGATGACGAGCATCGACCCGGGCGCGAGCTCGGCGACCAGCGTGGCCACCGCCTCGGCCGGGCCCTCCTCGTCCCGCACCAGGTGCAGCACCGCGACGAGCAGCAGCGCGATCGGCCGGGTGAAGTTCAGGTGCCCGGACGCCATCACCTCGTCGATCAGCCGCACCGGCTCGCGCACGTCCGCCCGGACGACGATCGTGCGCGGGTCCACCGCGAGCATCGCCTCGGCCCGGGCCACCACCTCCGGGTCGTTGTCGACGTACACGGTGCGCGTCTCCGGGGCCACCTGGCGCGCCACCTCGTGCACGTGCCCCTGGGTGGGCAGGCCGGAGCCGACGTCGAGGAACTGCCGGATGCCGTGGGCGTCGGCCAGGTGGCGGACCGCCCACCGCAGGAAGAGCCGGTCGGCCTTCGCGGCCGCCCGGGCGCCCGGGCAGCGGGCCAGCAGCCGTTCCCCGGCCGCGCGGTCGGCCGGGTAATTGTCCTTGCCGCCGAGGAGCCAGTCGTGCACGCGCGCCATGTTCGGCGCCGCCCCGCCGATATTCCCCGGCGCCTCCGGCACCGAATGCGAACACTTCTCATCATTTGCGCGGTACGGTCGCACGGTCACCATTTCCCGCCGGGTTTCCCGCTCGCGATTCGGGCCCCGCGTCGCCCCGGCGCTCCCGGCCGCCGCGGACACGCGCCCCGGATAAAGATCGATAACCGTCCGGCGGGCCCGGCCGCCGCCGTGGCCCCGCCGGCGGGCCGCGCCTCCGCCCCCGTCCGGGCGCTCCGATCGTCGCAGGCCGTGCGCCCGCGCGCCCCTCCGGCCCGGCCGGGCGGGCCGCCGGGCACCGCGCCCGATAACGGTTCCGGAATGGCGGCATATCCGTCTTCGCCGCTCCTTTCAGCTACGCAATGGACGTTTCTCCCGCCGATCAGGGACACTAGAGCGCGGCGGCAGCGGAATCCCGGAAAATATTTCCGGGGTTCCCCGGCGGTTTTCGGCAGGGTAGTAAACATGCGCGGCATGACGGATCATTTGTCGATCGGCGAGCGTATCGCTTGGTATCGCCGCCGTCGCGGAATGTCACAGGAGGTGCTGGCCGGTCTCGTCAACCGAACCCCCGATTGGCTGAGCAAAGTCGAAAACGACCGGATCGAACTCGACCGGCTCTCGGTCATCAAAAGCCTCGCGACCGCGCTCGACGTTTCCATCGGCGATTTGCTCGCCGAGCCGTCGCTCGTCGACTGGACCGCGGAAAGCGGCGACCGCACCGTTCCCGCGCTGCGCGCGGCGATCACCGACTACCGGCACCTCACCCCGATCGCCGCGCTCGCCCAGGCCCACGATCCCCCGCCCCTCGACCGGCTGCGCCGCGACGTCGCCGACGTGTGGGAGGCCTACCAGGCGTCCCGCTACGGCCTGGTGATCCGCCGCCTGCCGCCGCTGCTCGCCGAGGCCCACCACGCCGCGGCCGCCGCCACCGGCGACGAGCGCGCCGAGGCGCACCGGCTGCTCGGGCAGGCGTACCACGCCGCCGCCACCATCCTCGTCAAGATCGGCGAGACCGACCTGGCGTGGATCGCCGCCGAGCGCGGCCTCAACCACGCCCAGAACTCCGGCGACCAGGTCGTGGTCGCCTCGCTGCTGCGCTCGGTCACCTACGCGCTCATCGCCAACGGCCGCTTCGACGCCGCCTCCCAGCTCGCCGCGCACGCCGCGGGCCTGCTCGAGCCGGAGCTGTCCCGCCCCACCCCCGAGCTGCTGTCGGTGTACGGCACACTGCTGCTGTGCGGCTCGATGGCCGCCGCGCGGGCCGACGACCGCGCCACCACGCGCACCTACCTCGACCAGGCCGACGAGGCCGCCCGGCGGCTCGGCGGCGACGCGAACCACGTGTGGACCGCGTTCGGCCCGACGAACGTCGCCATGCACCGGGTCGCCACCGCGATCGAGCTCGGCGACATCCAGGTCGCGATCGACATCGGCCCCGGCCTCGACACCAGCGCCATGCCGGTGGAGCGCCGCGCCCGGCACGGCATCGCCGTCGCGCAGGCCTACAGCCGGTGGAACCGCACCGAGGAGGCCCTCGACGCCCTCCTCGAGGCCGAGCGCATCGCCCCCGAGCAGATCCGCCACCACTACCTCAGCCGGCAGCTCGTCGTGGGGTGGATGCGCCGCCGCAGGGGCAAGCCCAGCCGCCGCCTCGCCGACCTCGCGCGCAGGCTCCACGTCTCCTGACCCCGGGCCGGGCCCTCCGGCCCGTGCCCCCTCCGACCTTCGTAGGTGAACCGGTGACGGCACAGCACACCCCGCCCATCGCCACCCCGCGCGCCGCCGCCGGGGCGCTCTTCTTCGACGAGCACGGCCGCCTGCTGCTCGTCCAGCCCCGCTACAAGGACCACCGGGACCTCCCGGGCGGGTACGTCGAGCCCGGCGAGACGCCGTACCAGGCCTGCCGGCGGGAGGTCCGCGAGGAGCTCGGCATCGAGCCCGCGATCGGCGGCCTGCTCGTCGTGGACTGGGCGCCGCACCCGCAGGAGGGGGACAAGGTGCTCTTCCTGTTCGACGGGGGCGTGCTCACCGGCACCGACCGGCGCGACGTACGGCTCGCCGACGACGAGCTCGCCGGCTACGGCTTCCACCCGGTCGAGGAGGTGCCGGAGCTGCTCATCGACCGCCTCGCCGCCCGGGTCACCGCGGCCCTCGCCGCCCGCAGGCTCGGCCACCCGCTCTACCTCGAGAACGGCCGCCCGCTCGCGGACTGAGCGCCGCCGGACCGGCCGCGGGGGCCGGGCCGCCGCGTCGCGGCCGCCCGCGGGGACGCGTCCCGGTTTTTCCCGTCCCCGTGCGGATCGCGTTGAACGCCGGCCGCGGCCGAGCCGTACCTGCGTACGGACGCCGATCGCCGCGATGCGCGGGCCACAAACGGCCCTGCGCCGGATCGGCCCGCCCATGGAGGTTGTCCATGTAACGCGCGCAAGAGGCTTTTCGCAACGTTTGCATACCGAAGAGGCCCTTGGGGCGGTAGTGTCATCGCGGCGTGGTTCAGCGATCTCGGGCTGGCACCCCCAACCTCGCCCCCACCATCCACAAGGACGGTATGAAGGACATGCGTCAAGGTCAGGTGTCCGGGACGCCCGCCCTTCCGGGCTGGCCGTTCATCGCGTCGGTGCTGCTCCTCCTGGCCATTCTGATCGTCCCGATCCTCAACGGCCCATCCGTGACCGTGTTCGGCTTCCTCGAGCGGTACGCCGGGGTGGTCGTGCTCGTCTCGCTCAGCAACGCGGTCATGTTCGGCCTGGCCTGCACCGACCGGCTCATCCTCTCGATCCGGATGCGCGTCGCCCTGCAGCTCATCCACCGGGCGATGGCGTTCATCGGGGTCGGGTTCCTGTTCGTGCACGTGGTGACCAAGGTGATCGCCGCGAAGGCGGCGGCGATCGAGGGGCTGATCCCGTTCGCCGGCTCGGTCGCGGTGGGGCTCGGCACGGTCGCCGGCTACCTGATGGTCATGATCATGGCGATCGGCGTGGTCCGGGTGAGGTTCCACCCCAAGCCGTGGGTGTGGCGGCTGCTGCACAGCACCGCCTACCTGTGCTGGCCGATCGCGGTCGTGCACGGGCTGACCGCCGGGCGTCCCGGGGCGCTGTGGGTGGTCCTCAGCTACTCGGGCTGCATGGTCGCGGTCGGCATCGGGCTCGTGGTGCGCTTCATGTTCTCCACGCGGCGGATGCGCAGCTTCGAGAACACGACCGGCCCGCGCCCGGCCGTGCCGCGCCGGCCCGGCGCCGCCGCCTTCCCCGGCGGGCCGAAGGCGATGGTCGGGGCCGACGCGGGGGACGCCGAGTTCTGGGCCTCCCTGCGCCGCGAGGTCCGTCGCTGAGCCGGCCTCGGTACGGCACCGCCCGGCCGGCCCGGTGTCCCGGCGGGCCGGCCCGGCCGCACCGCAGGCCGCCGGACGTGGCCGCCCCGTTCGCCCGGCCCGCGAGCGCTCGACGCCCGCGGGCCGTTCCGCATCTCAAGGCCGTCTCAAGGCCCACCCGGGGCACGTGTCCGCGCGCCGCTAGACGCCGGTGCTGCCGTCGATGCGCTCCCGCAGGATGTCGGCGTGGCCGTTGTGCCGGGCGTACTCCTCGATCATGTGGACGAGGATCCAGCGCAGCGACACGGTCGCGCCGGTGCGCCGGTTGACGCCGGTCACCTCGAGGTCGGGCTGGGCGGCGACGATCCTGCGGGCGTGCTCGATCTCGGCCCGCCAGGCGGCGAACGCCTCGCTCACCGAGGCGGTGTCGACGTGGTCGAAGTCGCCGTCGGGATCGTCGGGGCCGTAGTAGAGCGGCGGGGCGTCCTCCCCGGCGAGGGTGCGCCGGAACCAGGCCCGCTCCACCTCGGCCATGTGGCGGACCAGCCCGAGCAGGGAGAGCGTGGACGGCGGGGCGGCGCGCTCGCGCAGCCGCTCCTCGGGCAGGCCCGCGCATTTGCGCGCGAGGGTCTCCCGGTGCCAGTCGAGCCAGGAGGTGAGCATCTCGCGCTCCCCCGCCACGTACGGCGGGGCGATCCGTTCGGTCATCACGCCCCGATCCTGCCCGAACCGGGCGTCGCGGGGAACCCGCGCGCCAACCGGGACGCGATGCGCCGCGTCATCGAGTTGTAACGAAATGCGACCGCGGAGGCGTCGAGGGACGGTGAGGCGTGTGGACGACCTCAGGAGAGCGGCCGGGCGCGGCCGCCCGCAGGCCGATCTCGACGGGCCGCTGGACCCGGATCTGCCGCTGAAGCTGTTGCTGGTGATGGCGCTGTGCACGGAGGCGGAGCGGCTGGTGCCGGACCGCGGCGGGTACGGCGGGGGGGGCGGCCGGGGGGGGGGGGGGGGGGGGGGGGGGGGGGGGGGGGCGGGGGGGGGCGGGGGGCGGGGGCGGGGGGGGGGTGGGGGGGGGGGCGCCGCGGCGGCCG
>QGUZ01000344.1 GCA_003242605.1 Actinomycetota bacterium | reverse complement strand
TGGATGCCCGTTGCGGTCCCGGTGGGCCGGGGGGGGCGGCGGCGGGGCGGGCGGACGGCCCGGCCGCCCGCGCCCGGCCCGGCCGCCCGCGGCGCCCGCCGGCGTGCGGGGCGGCTCCGCCGCCGGGCCGGGCGCACGGTTCGGGGAACCGGAGGAGGAGCCATGGAGACCGGTTGGGTGCGCGACGCGGCGATCCTGCTCGCCCGGATCGGCGTGGGCGTGGTGTTCCTCGCGCACGGCCTGCGCAAGCTCGCCGTGGACGGCATGGCGGAGACCGCGGCGGGCTTCGCCGAGATCGGCGTGCCGCTGGCGGCGCTCTCGGCCTGGCTGGTCGCGCTCATCGAGCTGTTCGCCGGGCTCGCGCTCGTCGTCGGCGTCGCCGTACCGGTGGCCGGGGCACTGCTCGCCGCCGTCATGCTCGGCGCGTACCTGCTCGTGCACCACGGGCGGGGGATCTTCGTCGACGACGGCGGCGGCGAGCTCGTCATCGCCCTCGGCGCGGCGAGCCTGCTGCTCACCGTGACCGGGGCCGGGCGGTTCGGGTTCGACGGCATGGTCGGGCCGGCGGTGCGGGAGCGCATGCGTCGGCGGGACCGGAGTCGCGAGCGGGTCGGCTGACCGCCGCCCGGCGCATGGAAAGCCGAAATGTGATGCACGCTTGCGTTATTTGGAACGTGCATCCGCGGGTGGGCGCCGGTGAAAGACCCGCGCGGCCGGTTGTCGCACGCGAATTGTATGCTCCATGCACTGCGCAACCGATTTTGGACCGATTCAAGGCGTGGTCGCAGGTGGTGATCACGGGCGGTTTCGCGGGCTGATCTGCGTCGGGATCCCCTGTGGGGCCGGGCGTTCTGATTTGGCACGATCCAAGGGAAAATGTCACGAAATCCCGGCTCGGTGGTAATTCCGAAGCGTGAACCAGTTATCACCGATTAGGATTCTCGAGGTGTGCGATCCAGCCACCGATCGTGATCAAGGGAGAAATTCGTGACGAAGCCCCGAAACAGCACCACTAGACGGGCCGGCGCACTCACCGCTCTCGCGCTCGCCGCCGGCCTGCTGGTCGCACCGTCCACCGCTCAGGCGAGCGCGCTGCCCGCCGCGCCGCAGGCCGCCGTGACGGTGCCGCAGGGCACCGTGACGCTGTCCGGCGCCGCGGTCACCACGACCACCGCCGCGGCCGAGAGCAGCGCTCTCGCCCGGCCCGCGAACGGCCGCATCCTCTACCGCCGGGTCAGCGGGGGCCTCGGTCGGCTCACGATCAAGAACGGCCTGAAGCAGGACGGCGTGGTCACGCTCACCCGCGGCAAGCGGAAGGTGCTGAGCGTGTACGTGCGGGCCCGCCGCAGCGCCACGGTGCGCGGCATCCCGGACGGCACCTACCGCGTCTGGTTCACCACGGGGTACCGCTACAGCGTCACCAAGCGCCGCTTCACCAAGAGCGCGACCTACCAGCGCTTCAACCAGACGCTGCGGTTCACCACCATCGGGAACCAGTACAGCGTGTGGCGGCTCACGCTGCACCCGGTGCGGGGCGGCAACGCCCGGACCGGGTACGTGAACCCGCGGAACTTCCCCCACTGATCATCGTCACCGCAGGTGCCCGTCCCGCCGCCGCGCGGGCGGGCACCCGCCTTTCCGGGGGAGGCCGGGACGACGGCCTTCCGGAACGCGACGAGGCCGCCCGGATGTCCGGACGGCCTCGTCGCCGCTGGTGGGCGATACTGGGATTGAACCAGTGGCCTCTACCGTGTCAAGGTAGCGCTCTCCCACTGAGCTAATCGCCCGTGTGCTGATCCCCGTCGAGGTGGAGACGGGATTTGAACCCGTGTACGCGGCTTTGCAGGCCGCTGCCTCGCCTCTCGGCCACTCCACCGGTGCGGCCACACCGCTTCTCCGAGCGGACGACGGGATTCGAACCCGCGACCCTCACCTTGGCAAGGTGATGCTCTACCAACTGAGCCACGTCCGCGTGTCCGGCCCGCGGGTCTTGCGACCCCGACCTGACGCCATGAACTCTAGCGAAATTCCGGCGAGTCCCCAAACCGGAGGGTCGCCCGATCGCGCCGTGCCCCGCCCCGTAAGGACCTAAGATGGCCTACGCAGGTTACAGATCGCGGCGGCGCCTGCCCCCCGCCAGGTCCGCCGGCCGCGTGACGGGTAGGGATGCACCCATGCACGACAACGAGGTCGTGACCGTCGGCCCCGCGCCGCTCAGCCCGCAGGACGTGGTGCGCGTCGCCCGGTACGGCGCGGCCGTACGCCTCACCGAGGACGCCTTCGCCGAGATGGCCGCCGCCCGCTCCCGGGTGGAGGAGCTCGCCGAGGCCGCCGTCCCCGCCTACGGCATCTCCACCGGGTTCGGCGCCCTCGCCACCCGGCACATCCCCACCGCGCTGCGGGCGAAGCTGCAGCGCTCGCTCATCCGCTCGCACGCGGCGGGCTCCGGTCCGCCGGTGGAGACCGAGGTGGTGCGGGCGATGATGGTGCTGCGGCTGCGCACCCTCGCCACCGGCCACACCGGCGTGCGCCCGCGGGTCGCCGCCGCGCTCGCCGCGCTGCTCAACGCGCACCTGACGCCGGTGGTGCACGAGTACGGCAGCCTCGGCTGCTCCGGCGACCTCGCGCCGCTCGCCCACGTCGCGCTCGCGCTCATGGGGGAGGGGCGGGTCCGCGACGCCCGCGGCGCCGAGCTCGACGCCGCCGAGGCGCTGCGCCGGGCCGGGATCGCCCCGGTCGAGCTCGCCGCCAAGGAGGGGCTCGCGCTCATCAACGGCACCGAGGGCATGCTCGGCATGCTCGTGCTCGCCTGCCACGACCTCGCCCGGCTGCTCACCGCCGCGGACATCGCGGCCGCGATGACCGTGGAGGCGCTGCTCGGCACCGACCGGGTGTTCGCCGCCGACCTGCAGGCGCTGCGGCCGCACCCCGGCCAGGCGGCCTCGGCGGCGAACCTGCGCGCGCTGCTCGCCGACTCGGCGATCATGGCCTCGCACCGGGACGGCTCGTGCACCCGCGTCCAGGACGCCTACTCGCTGCGCTGCGCCCCGCAGGTGGCCGGGGCCGCCCGGGACACCCTCGAGCACGCCCGCACGGTCGCCGCCCGCGAGCTCGCCGCGGCGATCGACAACCCGGTCGTGCTGCCCGACGGCCGGGTGGAGTCGAACGGCAACTTCCACGGCGCCCCGATCGCGTACGTGCTCGACTTCCTCGCGATCGCAATCGCCGACCTCGCCGCGATGTCCGAGCGCCGCACCGACCGCATGCTGGACGTGGCCCGCTCGCACGGGCTGCCCGCGTTCCTCGCCGACGACCCCGGCGTCGACTCCGGGCACATGATCGCCCAGTACACCCAGGCGGCGATCGTCGCCGAGCTGCGGCGGCTCGCCGTACCGGCCTCGGCGGACACGATCCCCAGCTCGGCGATGCAGGAGGACCACGTGTCGATGGGCTGGGCGGCCGCGCGCAAGCTGCGCCGCGCCGTCGACGGCCTGACCCGGGTGCTCGCCATCGAGATCCTCACCGCGGCCCGCGCGCTCGACCTGCGCCACCCGCTCGCCCCGGCGCCCGGCACCGGCGCGGTCGTCGCCGCGATCCGCAAGGCCGTACCCGGGCCCGGGCCGGACCGGTTCCTCGCCCCGGAGATCGAGCAGGTGGTCCGCATGGTCGCCGACGGTACGCTGATCCGCGCCGCCGAGGCGGTGGTCGGTCCGCTGCGCTGAGGCCGCAACTGCGCGCGCCCGGATGCCCGCCGGTCCGCGTGCCGCCTCGGACCGCGGGAGCGGGCGGGCATAACCTGGGGGACGCGATCGAGGCGGGGCACGGCGCCCCGGTCTGGATCGGGCAACTCGTACAGGAAGGCGACGACTGGTGACAGCAACGGTTCCCATCTGGATGAACGGGGAGCTGGTGGACCCGGCCGAGGCGACCGTGCCGGTCTTCGACCACGGCCTCCTCGTCGGCGACGGCGTGTTCGAGACCGTCAAGAGCGTGCGCGGCAGGCCGTTCGCGCTCACCCGTCACCTGGAGCGGCTGGTGCAGTCCGCCCGTGCCATCGACCTGCCCGAGCCGGACACCGACGCGATCGCCGAGGGGGTGCGGGCCTGCCTCGCCGCGGCCCCGCAGTGGGAGCTCGGCCGTATCCGGATCACCTACACCAGCGGCACCGGCCCGCTCGGCTCGGACCGCGGCCCCGGCCCCGGCAACCTCATCGTGATCGTCTCCGAGCTGCCGCCCGTGCCCAAGGTCGCCGAGGTGGCGGTGGCGCCCTGGCCGCGCAACGAGCGCGGCGCGCTCGCCGGGGTGAAGAGCACCTCCTACGGCGAGAACGCCCGCGCCCTCGCGTACGCCAAGGCCCGCGGGTACGGCGAGGCGATCTTCGGCAACCTCGCCGGCAACCTGTGCGAGGGCACCGGCAGCAACGTGTTCGTGGTGCTCGGCGGGCGGCTGGTCACCCCGCCGCTGTCGGCGGGCTGCCTGGCCGGGGTGACCCGGTCGCTGGTGCTGGAGTGGTTCGGCGGCGAGGAGGCCGACGTGCCGCTGTCCGCGCTCTACGAGGCCGAGGAGGCGTTCCTCACCTCGACCACCCGTGACGTGCAGCCGATCCGGATCGTCGACGCCACCGCCGACCCGGCCCGCGGGGGCAAGGTGGAGCTGCCCGCCGCGCCGGGCCCGGTCACCGCGAAGGCGATGGAGGTCTTCGCCCGGCGGGCCGCCGAGGACCTCGACCCGTGACGCGCGCGGGCGGCGTCACCGGATGACGCCGCCCGGGAGCGCCGCCGGACCGCCGCCCTGGCGGTCCGGCCGCGCCGCGGTCAGCTCTCCGGATAGGACGTCTGGGTCTGCGGGTTGAGCTCGTCGAGCCTGACGTTCTTCGCCGGGTCGGTGAGCGGGTCGTTGATCTCGATCACGTCGAGACCCTTGGTGATGTCGCTCGAGTAGATGTAGCCGTTGTAGTAGTAGGCCGACCAGGAGCCGCCGAGGTCGCCCTCGGA
>QGUZ01000053.1 GCA_003242605.1 Actinomycetota bacterium | reverse complement strand
GCCTCGCCGTGCCGCATCCGGTAGTCCTCGACCCGCTCGATCGCGTGCCCGAGCGTGTGGCCGTAGTTGAGGATCTCCCGCAGCCCGGACTCGCGCAGGTCGGCCCCGACCACCTCGGCCTTCACCCGGATCTTGCGCTCGATCAGCTCCCGGGTGTGCCGGCCCTCGGGGGTGCGCGCGCCCTCCGGGTCCTTCTCCACCAGGGCGAGGATCTCCGGGTCGGCGATGAACCCGCCCTTGATCACCTCGGCGAGCCCGGCCACGTAGTCGGCGCGCGGCACGGTGGCGAGCACGTCGAGGTCGCACAGCACCCCGGCGGGCGGGTGGAACGCGCCCACCAGGTTCTTGCCCTCGGGGGTGTTGATGCCGGTCTTGCCGCCGACCGCGGCGTCCACCATGGCGAGCAGCGTGGTGGGCACGAGCACCGCCGTCACGCCGCGCAGCCAGGTGGCGGCGACGAACCCGGCGAGGTCGGTGGTCGCCCCGCCGCCGACCCCGACCACCGCGTCCGAGCGGGTCACGCCGTTCCGGCCCAGCGCCGACCACAGCTCGGCGGCGACCTGCACCGACTTGGCCTGCTCGCCGTCGGGCACGGGCAGCGGCACCACCCGGTACCCGGCGTCGCGCAGCGCGGCCTCGACCCGCCCGGCGATCTCCGGCAGCGTCACCGGGTGGACCAGGCCGACGGTGCGCACCTTGTCGCCGAGCAGCGACGGCAGCTCGCCGAGCACACCGCCGCCCACCACCACCTCGTACGGCTCGGCCCCGCCGACGCCGATCCGCGTCGCCGTCATGCCGGCAGCTCCTTGACGATCTCGTCGACGACCTCCTCCGGCTCGCGGCCCTCGGTGCTCACCCGCAGCGTGGCGAGCCGCTCGTAGATCGGGCGCCGCTGCTCCATGAGCTTGCGGAACTGGGCGCGCGGGTTGAGCGCGAGCAGCGGCCGGGCCGCGCCGAGGCCGACCCGCTCCACCGCCGCGCCGAGGCCCACCTCGAGGTAGATCACGGTGTGCCCGGCGAGCAGCTCCTGGGTCTCCGGGCGCAGGATCGCGCCGCCACCGAGGGCGAGCACGCCGTCGTGCTCGGCGAGCGCGAGCCGCACCGCGGCGGCCTCGAGATCGCGGAAGCGCTCCTCGCCGTCCTCGACGAAGATATCGGCGACGGCCTTGCCCGCGGTCGCCTCGACGTCGGCGTCGGTGTCGCGGAAGCCCACGCCGAGCCGGTCGGCGAGCAGCCTGCCGATCGTGGTCTTGCCGGAGCCGGGCGGGCCGATCAGCACCGCGCGCGGCCGGGCCGCCTGCTCCGTCCGCCTCTCCGTCTGCGCCGTCATCACTTCACCACCAGCGCGGACAGGTAGCCGTTGAGGTTGCGGGCGACCTCCTCGACCGAGTCGCCGCCGAACTTCTCCAGCGCGGCGTCGGCGAGCACGAGCGCGACCATCGCCTCCCCCACCACCGCGGCCGGGACCACCGCGCACACGTCCGACCGCTGGTTGATCGCCTTGGCCGGCTCGCCGGTCTTGATGTCGATGGTCCGCAGCGCCCGCGGCACCGTGGAGATCGGCTTCATCGCGGCGCGCACCCGCAGCGGCTCGCCGTTGGTCATGCCGCCCTCGATGCCGCCCGCCCGGTTGGTGACCCGGCGCACGCCCTCCGGGGTGCTGACGATCTCGTCGTGGGCGCGGGAGCCGCGGCGGCGCGCGGTGCGGAAGCCGTCGCCGACCTCCACGCCCTTGATCGCCTGGATGCCCATGAGCGCGGCGGCGAGCCGGGCGTCGAGCCGCCGGTCCCAGTGCACGTAGCTGCCGAGCCCCGGCGGCAGGCCGTACGCGATCACCTCGATCACGCCGCCGAGGGTGTCGCCGTCCTTCCGGGCGGCGTCGATCTCGGCGATCATCGCCTCGGCGGTCGCCGGGTCGAGGCAGCGCACCGGGTTCTCGTCGAGCGCGGCGGCGTCCGCCGGGGTGGGCAGCAGGTCGTCGGGCGCGGACACCTCGCCGATCGCCACCACGTGGCTGACGATCTCGACGCCGAGCGCCTGCTTGAGGAAGTTCCGCGCGACCTGGCCGAGCGCCACCCGGGCGGCGGTCTCCCGGGCGCTCGCCCGGTCGAGCACGGGGCGGGCGTCGTCGAAGCCGTACTTCTGCATGCCCGACAGGTCGGCGTGGCCCGGGCGCGGACGGGACAGCGGGGCGTTGCGCGCCTGGTTCGCCAGCAGCGCCTCGTCGACCGGGTCGGCGGCCATCACCGTCTGCCACTTGGGCCACTCGGTGTTGCCGATGCGGATCGCGACCGGGCTGCCCAGGGTGCGCCCGTGCCGCACGCCGCCGACGATGGTGACCTCGTCCTGCTCGAACTTCATCCGGGCACCCCGGCCGTGGCCGTGCCGGCGGCGGCGCAGCGCCTCGGCGATGTCGGCCGTGGTCACCTCCACGCCCGCGGGCAGCCCCTCAAGGATCGCGACGAGTTCGGGGCCGTGGGACTCCCCGGCGGTCAACCAACGCAACATGGGGACAAGTCTTCCATGTGCGGCAGGGTGCGGTGTCCCCGGATGGCCCCTCGCCAGGACGGTGTCGCGGGGCGCGCTCCGCCGCGCCGCGCGAGCCGGCCCGTGATCGGCCACCCGGTGATCGGCTAGCGGTACGGCAGCAGCACCGCGGCGAGCGCCGCGGCGAGCATGAACGGGCCGAACGGGAACTCGCTGCGCAGCGTGGCGCGGCGGGTGGCGAGCAGGCCGAGCGCGTAGGCCGCGCCGAGCAGGTGGCCGCCGGCCGCGGCGGTGATCCACGGCTGCAGGCCCAGCGCGCCGGTGGCGAGGCCGATGAGCCCGGCGAGCTTCACGTCGCCGAGGCCGAGCGCGTCCGGCCGCACCAGCCACAGCACGGCGTAGACCGCGCCGAGCGCGAGCATGCCGAGGCAGGCGTGCGGCAGCGAACCGGAGGGGGCGAGCAGGCCGAGCAGCACCGGGTACGACGGGAGGGTCACGGCGTCGGGCAGCCGCCGGGTGCGCCAGTCGACGACGGCGAGCGCCATGCCGGCGACCGCGAGGTAGAGCCAGGCCGCGAGCAGCCAGCCGGAACCATCGGCGAGCCGCCAGGCGACCGCGCCGCAGACCGCGGCGGTGGCGGCCTCCACGGTGGGCGGCCAGGCGGGCACCGGGACCGTGCGCGCGACCTCGCGCAGCCTCCGGAGCGGACCGGGCTCGGCCGCGCCGTTCCCCGGCCCGGCCGCGGGGTCGTGGCCCGGCGGGCCGTACCGGCGGGCGAACTCCCGGACGTACCGGCCCGCGAGCAGCCCGTACAGCGCGGCTGCGGCGACGGCGAGGGCGGTCACCCGATCGAGCGTAGGCGACCGGGGCCGTCCGCGGGCGGGCCCCGCTCGGGGCTGTGGACGAAGAGAGGACGAATCAGACAGCGAATTGAGGCGGCTGCGGCACGGCGGGCGCCGGGGCGCTCCGGCGGCCGGCCCCGCCCGTCCGCGGGACCGGCCCTACCTGCGCAGCCAGCGGAACCTGCGGCGGCGCGGCTGCTCGATCCGCGCCACCACCGCGTCCGGCATGCCCTGCCGGATGCGGTCGAGCACCTGACCGGGGGGCGCGTCCAGCGCGGCGAGCGCGTGCAGCAGCGCCCCCTCGATCGGGAACGGCACCGGCCCCGCCACGTCGAGCACCACCGCGGCGGCCTCCTCGTGCACCGCGGTGTGGCAGACCTGGGCGGCCCGCACCTGGATCGGCCGGGCGTCGGGCCGCCAGCGGCGCAGCGCCTCCAGCCCGGTGAAGGCGGGCACGGCGGCCCGGCCGTCCTTGCCGATCAGCTTCGGCAGCGCCATGTCCGTGCCGCTGCCGCACGCGTCCCCGGGCAGCTCGGCGGCGTCGACGACCACGGCCGGCAGGAACAGCCGCGCGTGCTGCAGCGCGGCGACCACCGCCGAGGGGTCACCCGACCCGGCGGCGAGATCGGCGAGCGCCTTCGCGAGCGCGGGGTCGGGGGACCCGTCGTCGTCGGGGAGGATCGGCTGCGGAATGCTCGGCACGGCACCCGAGCCTACCGGCGGCCTCCGGCGGCCCGGCGGCTCACCCCAGGTCGGAGATGGCGGCGACGATACCGCCACCGGACGGGCCCTGGTGCACCGCGGCGACCGACACGAACACCGCCGGGTCGCCGGTGACCGAGGCGGCGACGCCGCCCACGGCCGCCTTGATCTGGCGGTGCCAGTGCACGTCGGAGTCGTCGAGCATGATGTTGCGCCGCCCGCGCACCCGGCCGGTCGGGTCGGCCTCGCACTTGAGGAACACGTTCACGAGGCGGCCCTTGAGGTCGGACGGGTGCGGCCGCTCCGGCAGGTCGAGGCCGGAGGACCGGATCGCCTCCCAGATGCCGTCGGTGTCGAGCGCGTCCTTCATCACCGAGTGGCCGATGCGGTACCGGCCGCCGATGCCGCGCACGTTGCCGACCACGACGATCTGCGCCCGGTCGAGCTCGACGCCCGAGGAGCAGGACGCCACGCTCGAGTAGAGGGACAGGTCGCGGTGGATCTGGTCCTCCCGCGGCATGTCGATCTCGCCGAGGGCCACGCCGATGCCGAGCGCGGTGGTGGAGTTCGAGATGTCCATCGACTTGAGCGTGTCCTCGGTGACCACGGTCTTGCCGCGGCTGTGCGCGTCGGCGATGGAGGCCTGGGTGAGCAGCGGCGTCTTGGTCTGCACGTAGTGCACGTCCGCCGGGTCCTCGATGCCGGCGAGCTTCATCGCCTCGCGCACGCCCGCGGCGACCTTCTCCACCATCGCCGGACGGCCGATGTCCTCCGGCAGGATCACCTCGCTCATCGCGATGCCGACCGACAGCCGCGGCTCGTCGGTCTTGACCGCCTTCGCCGGGTCGATCGTCGCGAAGATCGTGGCGTGCGGGCTGAGCACGCCGTCGGTGCCGCCCGACCAGACCAGGGGCACCTGCGCGACCTCCTCGGGCGTGCGGGTGCCCTTCTCCACGAGCACCTCGCGGAACGCGCGGTCGGCGAGGATGCGCGTGTAGTCGTTGACGCCGCCGTTGCCCTCGGTCTTGCCGATCACCGCGAGCACCCGGTCGGCCTCGATCACGCCGTCGTCGATCAGCTTCGCCAGCCCGGACGCGTCGGTGACGCTCTCGATCGGAACCTTCCGTACCTCGATCGGATCCGGCATCCCCTTCAACCTTTCGTCATCCGTTTTCGCCAGTCCCAAGCCCCGCGGCCGCCCGGACCACGGTGCCGACCTCGCCGTCGAGCGCCTCGCCGATCCGCTCCAGCGTGGTGATCACGGCGCGCTCCCCGCCGTTCTCGACGAAGCGCGCCGCCGCTTCGATCTTCGGGCCCATGCTGCCGCGCGCGAAGTGCCCCTCGGCCTGCAGTGCCCGCAGCTCCTCGGGCGTCACCCGCCCGATCGGCCGCTGCTGCGGTGTGCCGTACCCGACGAACGCGTTGGGCACGTTCGTCGCGATCACGAGGGTGGACGCCTTGACGTCCCGGGCGAGCACCGCGGCGGCGAGGTCCTTGTCGATCACCGCGGCGACGCCGCGCAGCGTGCCGTCGGGCTCGCGCACCACCGGCACGCCCCCGCCCCCGGCCGCGACGACGGTGAAGCCGCTCTCCATGAGCGCGACCGCGGCCTCGGCGTCGAGGATCTCCACCGGCTCGGGGGAGGCGACCACCCGCCGCCAGCCCTTGTCGAACCGCCGCCAGGTCTCACCGAACCGCTCGAACCGGGCCGCCTCCTCCTCGGAGAAGTAGCGGCCGATCGGCTTGACCGGGTCGGCGAAGGCCGGGTCGGCGGCGTCCACCAGGGTGCGGGTGACCACCACGGCGGTGCGGCCGCCCAGCGCGTTGAGCACGAGCGTGCCGATGGTCGCCTGGGTGGTCGCCACGCACCAGTCGAGCGGCACCGGCGGCACCACGTCGGCGGAGAGCTGGTTCTTCAGCAGCACGTTGCCCACCTGGGGGCCGTTGCCGTGGGTGAGGATCACCTGGTGGCCGTGCGCCCGCAGCTCCGCGACGTGCCGCATCGCCTCCTCGATGGCGCGCCGCTGGTCCTCCGGCGCGGCGCTGCCATCCGGGCCGGTCATCGCGTTGCCGCCCAATGCGATCAGTACGCGTTCGCCCACACCGCGAAAGCTATCCGCAGGACTCCCGCGCGCTCATTGGCAACGGGTGCCCAACAACCGGCGAGTTGTAGGCGGTCCTTGCCAAGCGGGCGGTGAGGGCGGCTTAGGAGGCCCCGGCGTGGCCCGCGCCGCCGAGCCGGGCGAGCCGCCGGACCGCCTCGTCGATCACCTCGTCCCGCTTGCAGAACGCGAACCGCACGAAGTGCCGGCCCGCCGCGGCGTCGTCGTAGAACACCTGGGTGGGGATCGCGACCACGCCCGCGAGCTCGGGCAGCCGGCGGCACAGGTCGACCCCGTCGGAGAAGCCGAGCGGCCGGATGTCGGCCTGCACGAAGTAGGTGCCGGACGGCCGCAGCGCGGTGAACCCGGCCGCGGTGAGCCCGGCGACGAGCCGGTCGCGCTTGGCCTGCAGCTCGTCGCGCAGGTTCGCCACCCAGTCGAGCTCGTTGCGCAGCGCGTAGGCGACCGCGGCCTGCCACGGGCCGTTCGCGGTGAAGGTGAGGAACTGCTTGACCGTCTGCACCGCGGTGACCAGCGGCGCGGGCGCGCACACCCAGCCGGTCTTCCAGCCGGTGACCGAGAACGTCTTGCCCGCCGAGGAGATCATCACGGTGCGCTCGCGCATGCCCGGCAGGGTGGCGAGCGGGATGTGCGGGACGCCGTCGAAGGTGAGGTGCTCGTAGACCTCGTCGGTGATCGCGATCAGGTCGTGCTCGAGGCAGACCGCCGCGATCGCCTCCAGCTCCTCGCGGGTGAACACGGTGCCGGTCGGGTTGTGCGGCGAGTTGACGAGGATCAGCCGGGTGCGCGGGCCGACCGCGGCGCGCAGCTCGTCCGGGTCGACCGCGAACCGGCCGCCCGCCGGCCGCAGCGTCACCGCCCGCCGCACCCCCTGGGCGAGCGCGATCGCCGCGGCGTAGGAGTCGTAGTACGGCTCGAAGACGATCACCTCGTCGCCGGGCTCGCACAGCGCGAGCACCGCGGCCGTGATCGCCTCGGTGGCCCCGACGGTGACGAGGACCTCGCCGTCCGGGTCGTAGGCGAGGCCGTACCGCTCCTTGTGGTGCTCGGCGACCGCCTGCCGCAGCTCCGGCAGGCCGGGGCCGGGCGGGTACTGGTTGAGCCCGGAGCGGACCGCCTCGACCGCGCGGTCGAGCATCGCGGCGGGCCCGTCGGTGTCCGGGAAGCCCTGCCCGAGGTTGATCGACCCGGTGCGTACGGCGAGCGCGGTCATCTCGGCGAAGACCGTGGTGCCGAACGCCCGCATCCTGGCGACGAGAGGGTTGGTCACGGGCTTCAGCGTAGTGCGCCCGCGCGGTCCCGCCGAGGGGGTGGTGCGGCGGAGCGGCGCCCGGCGCTCGCGCAAACCGCGCTCATCGTGATGAACTGGCAGGTATGGCCGAGCCGCGCCGCGTCCCCGAGTTCTCGCCGGTGCCCGACTCCCCCGCCGGCCGGCCTCCGCCGCGGCCACGGGTCCGCGAGCTCGACGCGCTGCGCGGCCTGGCGATCTGCGGGATCATGGTGGTGAACACCTGGCAGCACGTGCGCGCCGCCACCTGGTCGGTGCACGAGGGCGGCGTCGTCGACGACGTGATCGGCACGCTGCTGCAGGGCCGGTTCTACCCGATCTTCTCGCTGCTGTTCGGGATGAGCTTCGTGCTCTTCCTCGACGCCGCCCGCGAGCGCACCGCGCATCCGCGGCTCGCGCTGTTCATGCGGCTCGTCGTGCTCGCCTGCTTCGGCCTGCTGCACCAGCTCGTCAACGACGGCGAGGTGCTGCTGCCGTACGCGGCGTTCGGCCTGGTGCTGCTGCTGCCGCTGTCGTACCTGCCGCGCTGGGCCGCGCTCGCGGCCGGGCTCGCCGGGGTCGCCGCCGGGGTGGCGGTGCACGACTCCTGGCTGCTCATCGCCGGGCTGTTCCCGCTCGGTATGGCCCTGGTCCGCTACCGGCCCTCGCCGCGGCTGCTCGGGCCGTCGTTCGCCGTCGCCGTGGTGGGCGCGGCCGCGGGCCTCTGGCTGCAGGCCCAGCCGCCCGCCGCGGCCGCGCCGTGGCTCGACCCGGTCACGGTGAGCATGCTCGCCGCGCTGGCCGGCGCCGCCGCGTACGCGCTCGGCACCGTGCTGGTGGCGCGGGCGAGCCGGGCGGTGTCGGCGGCGCTGGAGCCGCTCGGCCGCATGGCGCTCACCAACTACCTCACCAGCACGCTGTTCATCCTCGCCGCGCTGCCGCTGCTCGTGCGGGACACCACCCACCTGTCGGTGCTCGGCTACTCGGCCGCGGTGCTCGCCGTGCAGTTCGCGTTCGGCCGGTGGTGGCTGCGCACCCGCCGGTACGGCCCGCTGGAGTGGATCTGGCGGTGCGCCACCTGGTGGCGGATCGTGCCCAACCGCCGCGACCCGGCCGACCCGGCCAGGTACGGCGCGGCCGGCCGTACCGGGGGAGAATGAGGCCATGCGCGTCGCCCTCTGCCAGATCGCGGTCACCCGCGACCCCAAGACCAACCTGGAGCGCGCCCGCGCCGCGGTCGCCGAGGCCGCCGCGGGGGGCGCCCGCCTCGCCGTCCTCCCCGAGGCGACCTCGGTCCGGTTCGGCCGGGACGCCCTGGCCGCCGCCGAGCCGCTCGACGGGCCGTTCGTCACCGGGCTCGCCGAGGCGGCCCGGGAGCACGGCGTCGCGGTGCTCGCCGGGGTGTTCGAGCCGGCCGGGGACGGCCGGGTCTACAACACCGCGGTCGCGCTCGAGGCGGACGGCTCGCTCGCCGGGGCGTACCGCAAGATCCACCTGTTCGACTCGTTCGGCGGGCGGGAGTCCGAGCTGGTGCGCCCGGGCGACGCGCCGCTCGTGGTGGGGCTCGCCGGGCTGCGGCTCGGCCTCATCACCTGCTACGACGTGCGCTTCCCCGAGCTGGCCCGCCGCCTGGTCGACCTCGGCGCCGAGGCGTTCGCGGTGATCGCCGCCTGGGGGTCGGGGCCGATGAAGGAGGACCACTGGGTCACCCTGGTGCGGGCCCGGGCGATCGAGAACACGACCTGGACGATCGCGGTGGGCCAGGCCCCCGCGCCCGAGTTCCGGGACGGCTTCGGCGTGGGCCGCAGCATGCTCGTCGACCCGATGGGCGTGGTCCGCACCGATCTCGGCCCGGACGCGACGGTGCGCGTGGCCGAGCTCGACCTCGCGGCCACCGAGCGGATCCGCGCCACCCTGCCGTGCCTGGAACACCGGCGGCTGCGGTGATCCGGATCGTAGACTGGCGGGCGTGAGCGAGCTGAGCGCGCCGGTCGCCCGGACCCGGATGCAGAAGGTGATCCCGCCCCGGCTGCTCGTGCCGTACCTGCAGGGCAAGCGCACGGTGATCTCCGGCTACGTGTACCGGGTGCAGGACTGCCTCCGCCTCACCACGCCGCGGCAGCTGTACGAGGCGCTCGACCTCGGTTTCGAGGGCTCCCAGCTCACCGCCGACGTGCCCGAGCTCTACCTGCTGCGGTGGTACGCCCGCGACACCGACGTCTACACCGTGCCGTACGGCCCGCACATGGGCGGCGACTGGCACGACAACCCGCCGTTCACCGGCACCGGGTTCACCTCGTCGCGCAGCCACGTGGTGCCGCAGTTCCACACCATGCCGATGCCGATCCCGGCGGGCGCGGAGATCTACCGCGTGCGCGACGACGGCGAGCACCTGTTCGGGATCTACGATGGGCTGACGTGGCGGCCGGCCGGATGACCGGGCCGCCGCGCGACCTTCGATCCGGAGCATGCCGATGACCGATGTCGAGCCGGTGGGCTGCGGCTACGTCGCCCGGTACCGCGGCCACACCCACCCGGCCGCGGTCGGGCCGGACAGCGACGACGTGGTGCTGTTCAGCGAGGAGCCGCGCGAGGGGTTCGAGCAGGCCGGCGACTACTGGCGGCGCACGGTACGGCGCGAGGAGCTGGAGTGGCTCATGCTCGTGCGCACCGTCGGCGCGTTCGCCGGCGAGCCGTGCCTCGTGCTCGACGAGGACGACGACGGCCTGCACATCGCCTACGCGGGGCACAACGGCACGAAGGCCGAGTCGCTGGGCTACTGGCCGGTCGACCACGGCGCCTACGAGGTGGTCGTGCCCCGCGAGGAGGTCACCTCGATCCGGGTGGAGCGCATCCCGATCCCGTGCCGCCCGGCGGGCGGCGGCGAGTCCTGAGCCCGCTCAGCACGGCCGGGCGCCGAGCGTGCGGTACCGGGCGTGCCGCGCGGCGAGCCGCTCGGCCGGGTCGCGCCCGGTGAGCACGGCGATCTCGTACTCCAGGCTGCGCGCCACCCGCGCGCAGAACTCCCGCGGCTCGGCCGCGGCGTCCGGCAGCTCCGGGATGACCCGGTCGACCACGCCGGAGCGGCGCAGGTCGATCGAGCGCACCCCCTGTGCCCGGGAGATCTCCGCCGCCCGGTCCACGGTGCGGTAGCGGATCGCCGACGCGCCCTCCGGGGGCAGCGGCGCGAGCCAGCCGTGCTGGGCGCACAGCACCCGGTCGGCGGGCAGCAGCGCGAGCGCCGCGCCGCCCGCGCCCTCGCCGAGCAGCACCGACACCGTGGGCACCGGCAGGTTGAGCAGGTCGGCGATGCACCGGGCGATCTCCCCGGCGAGCCCGCCCTCCTCGGCCTCGCGGGACAGGTCGGCCCCGGCGGTGTCGATGAGGCTCACCAGCGGCAGCCCCAGCTCGGCGGCGAGCCGCATGCCGCGCCGCGCGGCCCGCAGCCCGGCCGGCCCCAGCGGCGGCACCGCGCGCCCGCCGCGCCCGCGGTCCTGGCCGAGCACCACGGCGGGGGCCGTGCCGAACCGGGCGAGGGCGAGGATCAGCCCGGGGTCGCCCTCCCCCGCGCCGGGGCCGTTGAGCACGGTGACGTCGGCGGCCGCGTGCTCGAGCAGCCCGCGCACGCCCCGCCGGGCGTCGCGCCGCGACCGGGGGATCGCCCCCCCCCCCTCCACCTCGGCCGCCCGCTCCTGCGGCGCGGGGCCGGGGTCGAGCCCGCGCACCGGGGCGCGCAGCACGTTGAGCGCGCGCACCGCGGCCTCGCGCAGCTCCCGCGGCTCGAGCACGGCGTCCACCAGGCTGTGCGCGTGCAGGTTCTCGGCGACCTGCACGCCCTCGGGGAACGGGTGGCCGCGCAGCGACTCGTAGACGCGGGGGCCGAGGAAGCCGACGAGCGCGCCCGGCTCGGCGGCGGTGAGGTGGCCGAGCGAGCCCCAGGAGGCGAACACCCCGCCGGTGGTCGGGTGCCGCAGGTAGACGAGGTACGGCAGGCCGGCGGCGCGGTGCGCCATCACCGCGTCGCTGATCTTGACCATCTGCACGAAGGCGAGCGTGCCCTCCTGCATCCGGGTGCCGCCGGAGGCGGTGGCGGCGAGCAGCGGCAGCCGTTCCCGGGTGGCCCGCTCGATCGCCCGGACCAGCCGGTCGGCCGCGGCGACGCCGATCGTGCCGGCGAGGAACGAGAACTCGCAGGCGATCACGGCGACCCGGTGGCCGCCGAGCAGGCCCTCGCCGGTCACCACTGCCTCGTCGTACCCGGTGCGCTCCCGCGCCGCGGCGAGCTCGTCCGCGTACGGCGAGCCGGGCGGCGCCGGGTCGACCGGCGGCTCGTCCCAGGACCGCCAGGAGGCCTCGTCGAGCACCGTGCTGATGAGCGTCCGGGCGTCCGGACGCCGGATACCGGTCATCGTCACCGCTCCCGCTCCTCTCGCTCGGCGAGCCACTGCAGGACCGCGTCGTTGTGCTCGCCGAGGAGCGGCGGCGGGGTGTGCTCCCGCGGCGGCAGGCCGTCGAACCGCAGCACCGGCCCGGGCAGCTCGATCCGGCCGAGCACCGGATGGTCGACCTCGATCACGAGGCCCTGGGAGCGGGTCTGCTCCCACTGGTAGACCTCGTCGATGCTGCGGATCGCCCCGGCGGGGATGCCGGCCTCGGCGAGCAGGCCGAGCCAGTGGGCGCGGTCCGCGGTGGCGAGCGCCTTCTCCATGTCGGCGATGAGCTCGTCGCGGTGCGCGAACCGCTGCTGGTTCGTGGCGTACCGGGGGTCCTCGGGGTCGATGCCGAGGATCGGGGCGAGCTTGCGCCACTGGGCGTCGTTGCCGCAGGCGATCTGGATCATGCCGTCGGCGCAGCGGAACGCTCCATACGGGGCGATCGAGGCGTGGTGGTTGCCCTGGGCCTTGGGCACCACTCCGGCCACGGTCCACGCGGTGCCGTGGTAGGCGTGCACGCCGACCACGGAGGCGAGCAGCGAGGTGCGCACCACCCTCCCCTTACCGGTGCGGGCGCGTTCATACAGCGCGGCGAGCACGCCGAACGCGCCGTTCATGCCGGCGAGCAGGTCGGCGATGGACGCCCCGACCCGGTACGGCTCGTCCGGGCTCGGCCCGGTGAGGCTCATCAGCCCGGCCTCGCCCTGGGCGATCTGGTCGTAGCCGGGCCGGCCGCCCTCGGGGCCGTCGTGGCCGAAGCCGGTGATGGAGAGCACCACCAGCCGGGGGTTGAGCTCGTGCAGCCGCGCCACGGGGAAGCCCAGCCGGTCGAGCACGCCGGTGCGGAAGTTCTCGATGAGCACGTCGCTCTGCCGGACCAGCCGCTCCAGCAGGTGCTTGCCGTCCGGGGACTTCAGGTCGACGGTGACGGAGAGCTTGTTGCGGTTGGCCGACAGGAAGTAGGTGGAGATGTCGCGGTCCGGCCCGACGAACGGCGGGCCCCAGCCCCGCGACTCGTCCCCGCCCTGCGGGTGCTCCACCTTGATGACCTTGGCCCCGAGGTCGCCCAGCATCTGTGCGGCGTGGGGCCCGGCCAGCGCGCGGGAGAGATCGAGGACGACGATGTCGCCGAGGGGTCCGTGCAAGGCGTGCCTCCCAACCTTGGCAATATCAGGCATATGCCGTCGCTCCTCCCCTTCGCCGCCCTGGCCGAACGTCTGCACGACCTGCGGCCGGCGTTGGGGAACACGCGGTTGATCGCGATCGACGGCCCGGCGGGCTCGGGAAAGACCACGTTCGCCGGCCGGCTCGGCGCGGCGGCGCGGGCGCAGGTGATCCACAGCGACGACTTCCCGGTGCCCTGGGACGGCCCGCCGGACGCGTGGTTCGCCCCGCTCACCGAGCAGGTGCTCGCCCCGCTCGCCGACGGCCGGCCGGGGCGGTTCCGCCGCTACGACTGGAAGCGCGGCGCGTACACCGAGTGGGTCGAGGTGCCGCCCGCGCCGGTGCTGCTGATCGAGGGGGTGGGCGCCGCCCGGCGGGCCACGGCCCACCTGCTCGCGTACACGATCTGGGTGACCGCGCCGGAGCCGGTACGGCTGCGCCGCGTGCTGGACCGGGACGGCCCGGGCCTGCGCGAGCAGTGGGACCACTGGATGCGCGCCGAACGCGCGTGGTTCACGGCCGACGGCACGGCCGCGCGGGCCGACCTGCGCGTGGACGGCGCGCCCGCGGTGCCGCATGATCCCTCCGCCGAGTTCGCGGTGCTGCCCGCCGACGCCGTGTGAGCCCGCGGGCCGCCCGCCGTACCGTGTCCGTGTCATCCCCATCCGCCGCCTTCACCGGGCCGGGCACCGGCCTACAGGTGGGGGACGGCGTTGAACTCCACCAGGTGGAGCCGGCCGTCCCGGCGCTCCCACGTCGAGATCGCGGTGTTGCGGACCTCGCCGTACCCGGCGATGTGGCGGACGTCGGTGTCGTCGTCGTGTTCCAGCACGTGCCGCAGCAGCGCCACGACCGAGTCGTGGGCGACGATGAGCACCCGCCGCCCGGCCGCCTCCCGTTCCAGGTCGGCGAGGAAGGAGCGCAGCCGGGCCGCGATGTCGGGGAACGACTCCCCGCCCGGCGGCCGGTAGACCCACCACCCCACCTCCTCCCGGCGGCGGGCCTCCTCCGGGAAGCGCTCGGCCACCGCCTCCGGGTTGAGCAGCGACAGCTCGCCCATCACCCGGTCGATCAGCCGCTCGTCCTCGTGCACCGGCGGCGGGTCGGCGAGCTGCTCGCACACGATCCGCAGCGTCTCCCGGGCCCGCAGGTAGGTCGAGGTCCACGCGACCTGCGGCCGCCGCCCCTCCGGGAGGGCGGCGAGCCACCGGCCGAGCGCGGCCGCCTGTTTGCGGCCGCGGTCGGTGAGCGGGACGGCGGAGTCCGGCCGGGGGAAGGCGAGCGGCTCCCCGCGGCGGGCGGCCTCGGCGAACGCGGCGTTCGCCGCGCTCTCGCCGTGCCGTACGGCCATGATCACTGAAGGTCCCATGGCGCTTACAGTACGTCCACGTCGGCGTGGAGCTTGCCGCCGGACAGGATCGGGTAGCCGGGGCCGCGGTCGAAGAACGGGGTGTCGTCGGCCGCGCGCAGCCGGGCCCGCAGCCGCTCGGTCGCCTCCCAGTCGATCTGCGGGTCGTCCTTGGGGCCGGTGAGCACCACGCCGTAGTCGTCGCGGGCGCCCTCGAAGGAGACCTTGCCGTCGCGCACGTCCGCGGCGACCCGCTCCGGCTCCCGGTCGTACGGCGAGCCCCAGCCGCCACCGCCGGTGGTGCGGATGCGGATCACCTCGCCCGCGCGCACCGGCTCGTCGTCGACGAGGCCCTCCAGCTCGCGGCCCTCGATCTCCACCCGGAACGGCCGGCCGGCCTTGCCGCCGTTCACGCCCCAGCAGGACAGGATCGACCGGTCGGCGATCGACATGAACGAGGCGTCGCGCAGCATGCGGATGTGCTTGTCGTAGCCGAGGCCGCCGCGGAATTTCCCGGGGCCGCCGCTGTCCACGGCGAGGCCGAGCCGCTCCACCCGCAGCGGCCAGCGCGCCTCGGCGAACTCCACCGGGATGTTCCGCGAGTCCGGCACCACGTGGATGGTGTCCTCGCCGTCGGCGTACCAGCGGCCGCCGGAGCCGCCGCCGAGCACCTCGCGCATCAGGTACGGCTCGCCGTCGTCGTTCGTGCCGTACACGCCGGTGTACCGGATCGTCTCCTGGTCGGCGGGCATGCGGCCGCCGGTGGCCTTGGCGAGCACGCCGGCGAGCACGCCGAGCAGCCGCAGGATGACGAACGTCCGGGCGTTGGTCGGGGCCGGGAAGATCGGGGTGAGCAGGGTGCCCTTCTCCGGGAACCGCATCTCGATGAGCGGCACCACGCCCTCGTTCACGTCGAGCTCGGCCATGCGCTCGGGCGTGTCGGCGAGGTTGCGCAGGATCGGGGCGAGCCACTTCTTGAGGAACACGCCGTCGGCGTAGTCCCCGGCGTGGTTGATCGGGCCCTTCGCCTGCGGCGAGGTGCCGGTGAAGTCGATGAGCAGCGGCGCGGGCCTGCTGTGGTCGACGGTGAGGGTGATCCGCTGGGTGTGCAGCTTGGGCTCGTCCACGCCGTCGTGCTCGGCGTAGTCCTCCCAGACGAAGGTGCCCTCGGGGATCTTCGACAGCAGCTCGCGCCGGAACGTCTCGGTGGTCTTCTCGATGATCGCGTCGAAGCAGGCCTCGACCGCCTCCCGGCCGTACCGGTCGAACAGCTCGGCCAGCCGCCGGGCGCCCATGAGGCAGGCCGAGCACTCGGCGTCGAGGTCGCCGGCGAGCGAGTCCGGCATCCGGGAGTTGCGGGTCATGATGCGCAGCGCGGCCTCGTTCGGCACGCCGCGGTCCCACAGCTTGATCGGCGGGACCATGAGGCCCTCCTCGAACACGCTGCGCGCGTGCGACGGCATCGAGCCGGGCACCGCCCCGCCGATGTCGTCGTGGTGGCCGAACGCCTGGACGAACGCCACCACCTCGCCCTGGTGGAACACCGGCACGGTGACGCACAGGTCGGGAAGGTGGCCGATGCCGCCCTCGGACAGGTAGACGTCGTTGTGGAAGTACACGTCGCCCGGGTTCATCGTCTCGATCGGGAAGTCCCGGACGATCGGCTGGACGAGGGCGGAGTAGGAACGGCCGGTGAGCTTGCGCAGCTTCCGGTCGTGGATGCCGGCGCGGAAGTCGTGCGCGTCGCGGATCATCGGGGAGCGGGCGGTCCGCGCGATCGCGGTCTCCACCTCCTTCTCCACCGAGGCGAGGGTGCCCTCGACGATCTCGATCAGCACCGGGTCCACGGTGGCGGCGGGCGCCTTCTGCTCGGTCACTGGTTCTCCCTGCGCTCGACCACGATGTTGCCGTAGGCGTCCACCTCGGCCCGGAAGCCGGGGTGGAGGGGAAGGGTGGAGCCGTACTCCTCGACGACGGCGGGGCCGTCGATGACGTCGCCGGGGGCGAGGCCGGCCCGGTCGTACACCGGCACGTCGCGCCAGCCGGCGCCGTCCTCGTCGAAGTAGACGCGGCGGTACGCGGGCTGCGGCGGCTCCTCGCCGGGGGCGCGGCGCGGCCGCTCGGCGATCTTCGGCCGGCTGATCGGGCCGATGCCGGAGACGCGCAGGTTCACCCACTCGACCGCGTGCCGCGGGTCGTCCCGGTACGCGTAGCCGTACAGCCGCTGGTGGGCCTCGTGGAACCGGTCGACCACCTGTGCCCGCCAGGCCTCGTCGATCGGGCCGGACGGGGCCGGTACCCGCACCTCGTACGCCTGGCCGTAGTAGCGCAGGTCGACGCTGCGGGCGTAGACGTGCCGGTCGCGGGCGAAGCCCTCGCGGTCGAGCGCGTCGGCGGCCTGGGCCTCCAGCTCGGCGATGACGCGCGCGGCGGCCTGCAGGTCGAGGTCGCGGTCGCGGGTGACGAACGTGCGCACGTAGTCGTTCTTCACGTCCACGGTGAGCAGGCCGAACGCGGACACGTTGCCCGGGTCCGGCGGCACGATCACCGCCTTGAGGCCGAGGATGTCGATGAGCCGGCACACCAGCAGCGGGCCGGACCCGCCGAACGCGACCATCGGGAAGTCGCGGACGTCGAGGCCGCGCTGCACGGTGACCTGCCGGATCGCGTTCGACTGGTTGAACGCGCTGATCTCCAGCACGCCGGTGGCGGTGCGCTCGGGGGTGAGGCCGAGCTTTGTGGCGAGCTCCTCGATCGCGGCCTTCGCGGCGGCGACGTCGAGCGGGATCTCGCCGCCGAGCAGGTGCGGCGGGATGCGGCCGAGGAACACGTGCGCGTCGGTGACGGTGACCTCGGTGCCGCCGCGGGCGTAGCAGACCGGGCCGGGGTCGGCGCCCGCGCTGCGCGGCCCGACCTTGAGCGTGCCCTCCGGGGAGATCCACGCGATCGAGCCACCGCCCGCGCCCACCGTGACGATGTCGATCATCGGGATCTTGCACGGGTAGCGGCCGATCGTGCCCTCGGTGGTGATCGACGGCTCGCCGTCGACGATGACCGCGACGTCGGTGGAGGTGCCGCCGCCGTCGAGGGTGATCACCGAGGGGTGGCCCGCGGTGGAGGCGATGAGCGCCGCGCCGAGCGCGCCCGCGGCCGGGCCGGACAGCACCGTGGTGATCGGCTGGTTGACCACCTCGGCCGCGGACAGCACGCCGCCGTTGCTCTTCATCACCGAGAAGCCGCGGCCGAGCCGCTGCGACAGGTTGGCGATGTAGCGGCGCATGGTCGGCTTGACCGAGGCGTCGACGAGCGTGGTGACCGAGCGCTCGTACTCGCGGTACTCGCGCAGCACCTCGCTGGAGATGGAGACGACCGCCTCCGGGTGCTCGCGGGCGAGCACCTCGCGCATGCGCTCCTCGTGCGCGGGGTTGGCGTACGAGTGCAGGAAGCACACGCCGATCGCGTTGATCCCGCGGTCGCGGAACCACCGCGCCACCCGCACCGCCTCCTCCTCGTCGAACGGGCGCACCTCGTTGCCGAGGTGGTCGAGGCGGCCTCCCACGGTCTTGACCCGGTGCACCGGGACGATGCGCGGCGGCTTCACCCAGAAGTACGAGTTGCCGTAGCCGTCCGGCACGCTCTGCCGGGCGATCTCGAGCAGGAACTCGAACCCCTCGGTGGTGATGAAGCCGAGGTCCTGCGGGCGGTCCTCCAGCAGCTGGTTGGTCGCCACGGTGGTGCCGTGCACGATGCCGGCGACGTCGTCGAGGGTGAGGTCGCCGAGCCCGTACGCGTCCGAGAGCACCTTGGCCACGCCGGCCATGAAGCCGTCGGCCGGGTCCGCCGGGGTCGAAGGGGTCTTGGTGGTGACGATCCGGCCGGTGGTCTCATCGACCGCGACCACGTCGGTGAACGTGCCGCCGGTGTCGATACCGATGCGCACGCGTGCCTTTTCCCGACTCATGCCTTCTCCGCACCCATATCCCTGTGTCTATCGATGGTGGTGGCCCGGGGGAATCGGCAGACCCTGCCCAAGGAGGCCGGGGTTTTCGGTGATCGTTGCCAGAATGATCGTTGCCGGGATGCCCCCGATCGCACGGCCGTGGCCCGGCCGGCTCGGTGCGGGCCGCCGGGGACGGCCCGTCTGCGCGGCCGGGCCACGTGCCCGTTCCCCGCGTTCAATCGCGTGTGCCGATCCGTAACGCCGATCGCGTCGCCGCCACGCGCCGGGTGTCGCCGGCACGTGGTCGTCCGGCACGCGTTCGTCGCCTCGTCGTCGTCCAGCGCCACGTTCGCCCGGCCCCGCGCTCGTCCGGCACAGTGCTCGTCCGGCGCTGGGCCTCGCCGTGAGCATTACCTCCCGGGCGGCGCCGTACGGTCAACCCCGGTCGGCGGCCGGCCTTCGTGCCGCCTGGCCGGGAACCCTCCGGTTCCGCCCGCCGCGCGCGGGCCGATCAGCAGCCCCGCCGGGCGGCCCGGCCGAACAGCCAGCCGACGGCCACGCCGCCGAGCGCGACGCCCGCGCCGAGGGCGAAGGCGGTGAGCATCGTCCAGGCGGGCGGGTGCTGGGCCCCCTGCTTGGCGGGCCGCCCGGCGGCGGCCGGGCGTTCGAACACCTGCCCGGCGACCGGCCGCGATCCGTTCGCGGCCGGCGCGGCGGCGGGCTGCGGCTCGGCCGCGGCGGCGGGGGCGGCCGCGCCCTCCGTGACGCCCTCGGCCTGCGCGGCGGGCGCGGTCACGGCCGCCGCGACGGGGGCGGTGGTCAGGTGGCGCTCGACGGCGGCGAAGAACTCGCCCGCGGTGCGCCGGGCGACCGAGGTGAGCATGCGCTGGCCCACGCCGCCGATCATGCCGCCGACGACGGCCTCGGCGTCGTAGTCCACCCGGGTGCCGCCCGGGGCCTCGCTGAGCCGTACCCGGACGGTGGCGTCGACGGTGCCCGGGGCACCCCGGCCACGGGCCCGCAGCACGAAACGCTCGGGCTCCTCCGGTTCGGCGAGCGCGACCTCGCCCTCGTACACGCCTTTGATCGATGCCACCCCGGCGGTCAGCGTCATCCGGTAGACGTCGCCGCCGAGGGCCTCAAGCCGCTCGCATCCGGGAATGGTGCACGCGAGCACCGCCGGGTCCTGCAGCGCCGCCCACAGCCGGGCGCGCTCGACACCGAGTACGGCACTGCCGGTGATCTTCATGGCGAACCTCCGTGAGCGCCACTCTAAGGAACGCCCCGGGGACGCCTTAACGGCAAGATCTGCCCCACAGCCAGGCATTCCATCGTCATCCCTCGCTCACGGCAGGGCCTTGCGCGCGGTGCGGAACCGGCCCCGGCGGGTACGGCTCAGCCCGTGCCGGCCGGCAGGATCGCCCGGATCACGGCCGCGGTGTCGGCGAGATCGGGCAGCACGATCTCGGCGCCGGCCGCGCGCAGGGTGGCCGCGTCGCTGCGGCCGGTCGCGACCGCGACGACGCGGGCGCCGCCCTCGTGGCCGGCCTGCACGTCCCGGGGCGTGTCGCCGACGAGCACGGTGTCCTGCGGGCCGAAGGTGCGGCCGAACTTCGCCTTGGCCCGCTCGCGGGCGAACGCGACGAGCGACGGCCGCTCCAGGCCGTCGAGGCCGTATGCGCCGATGTCGAAGTCGACGTACCCGTGCAGGCCGAACGCGGTGAGCTTGCAGATCGCGATCGGCTTCATGTTGCCGGTGAGGACGGACTGGGCCACATCGGGCCGCCCGGCGAGGGCGGCGAGCGCGGCCCGGCCGCCGGGGAGCTCTCGGCCGCGGGCGGTGAGCTCGTCCCGCCGGTCCTCGTACGCCTTGGCGAGGGCGTCGGCGAACGTCTCCACGAGGTCGCCGGTCACGGGCACGCCGTTGAGCTCGAGCAGCGCGGTGATGATCGAGCGGTCGGTCCGGCCCGCCATGTCCGGGAACCTCTCCGCCGGGCGGCCGACGAGGTCGCGGAAGACCGCGCCGTAGATCTCCCGGCTCAGCCCGGCGATGTCGATGAGGGTGTGGTCGATGTCCCAGAGCACGAGCGTTCGCACCCCCGCATGCTAACCGGCCGCATGATCGCCGCCATGGCCGGTGCGCCCGGGGGTGCGGAGATCGTGCGGGGAGACGAGGGTTCCGCGGCGGGCCGGGGCGGGTGGGCCGGCCCGCCGCGAGGGCCGTGGCGCGTCGCCGGGCACGACCTGCGCGGCGCGCGGGCCTCCCGCCCTGACCTGCGCCGACGGGGCGGATCCAGACGACCAAGGCGAGATCGATCACTCCCGCTCCGGCCCGGACCGATGCGGCGCATCTCACAGCGCAGTTGCTCTACAGCTTGTAGTACTACAGACCGTAGAGAAACTACGATGCGGAGCGGGAAAACCGGCGGGGGACATCCATGGACGCGCTTGATCTGGCCCGGTGGCAGTTCGGGGTCACCACCGTCTACCACTTTCTTTTCGTGCCGCTGACGATCGGCCTGGGCACGTTCGTCGCGGTGCTGCAGACCGCCTGGCACCGCACGGGCCGGGAGCACTACCTCACGCTCACGAGGTTCTTCGGCAGGCTCTTTCTGATCAACTTCGCGATGGGCGTGGTCACCGGCATCGTGCAGGAGTTCCAGTTCGGCATGAACTGGAGCGAGTACTCCCGCTTCGTCGGTGACGTGTTCGGCGCGCCGCTGGCGATGGAGGCGCTGCTCGCCTTCTTCCTCGAGTCGACGTTCCTCGGGCTGTGGATCTTCGGCTGGAACCGGCTGCCGCGGCGCGTGCACCTGGCGACGATCTGGGCCGCGGTGATCGGCTCGAACCTGTCGGCGTACTTCATCCTCGCCGCGAACGCCTGGATGAAGCACCCGGTGGGCTACGAGGTGGTCGACGGCCGCGCCCGCATGACCGACATCTGGGCGGTGCTCACCAACTCCACCGCGCTCGCCCAGGTGCCGCACGTGATCGCCGCCTCGTTCGCGGTCGCGGGCGGGTTCGTGCTCGCCGTGTGCGGCTACCGCATCCTGCGCGAGCGCCGCATCGCGGGCATCGAGGCCGGGATGTGGCGGAGCGCCATGCGCGGCGCGCTCGCCATGACCGCGATCGCCGGGGTGGTCGTCGCGGCGAGCGGCGACGCCTCCGCCCGGCTCATGTACGAGCAGCAGCCGGCGAAGCTCGCCGCCGCCGAGGGCCTGCGCCACGACCGGGCCGCCGCGCCGTTCTCGATCGTGCCGGGCGTCGAGGTGCCCGGGCTGCTCAGCGTGCTCGCCGCGCACGACGCCGACGCCACGGTGCAGGGCATCGAGGACGTCCAGCGGCGCTACGAGCAGCGGTTCGGCCCCGGCGACTACACGCCCAACCTGCCGCTGGTCTACTGGTCGTTCCGCGTGATGATCGGCTTCGGCCTCGCCACGACCGGCCTGGCGCTGCTCGGCCTGTGGCTCACCCGCGCCCGCCGCATCCGCGGCCCCGGCGGCGCGGCCCGCCGTACGGCCCGGCCGGTGCCCGCCTGGTTCGCCCGGCTGTGCCTGCTCGCGCTGCCGCTGCCCACGGCCGCGTCGATCGCGGGCTGGCTGCTCGCCGAGATGGGCCGCCAGCCGTGGACGGTCATGGGCGAGCTGCTCACCGCGGCGAGCGTCTCCCCCGGCGTCACCCTCACCGAGGTGGCCGTCTCGCTGACCGTCTTCACCCTCCTGTACGGCGCGCTCGCGGTGGCCGAGGGCGTGCTGCTGGCCCGCCACGTGAAGGCGGGCCCCGCGCCCGAGCCGGCGCCACCGCGGGAGGACGCCCCCGAGCCGGCCGCGCCCGGCCGTCCCGCCCTCCTCATGTACTGAGGTGAACGCCGAATGGATCTGGTCACCGTCTGGTTCGTCCTGGTCGCCGTGCTGTGGACCGGCTACTTCGTGCTGGAGGGCTTCGACTTCGGCGTGGGCGCGCTGCTGCCGCTGCTCGCCCGGGACGAGGCCGAGCGCCGCCAGGTGCTCGCCACGATCGGCCCGGTGTGGGACGGCAACGAGGTCTGGCTCATCACCGCGGTCGGCGCGATGTTCGCCGCGTTCCCGGGCTGGTACTCCGGCCTGCTCAGCGCCTGGTACCTGCCGCTGCTCGCCGTCCTCGCCGCGCTGATCGTGCGCGGCGTCGGGCTGGAGTGGCGGGGCAAGGTGGGCTCGGCCCGGGAGCGCGCGCTATGCGACGCCGGCATCGTCGCCGGGAGCGCGCTGCCCGCCGCGCTGTGGGGCGCGGTGTTCGGCGGCATGCTCGGCGGCACGGCCCTCGCCGCCGTGGTGGGCGGGGCGTTCTCCCTCACCCTCGCCGCGCTGCACGGCGCGGCCTTCGTCGCGGTGAAGACCGCGGGCCCGGTACGGCTGCGCGCCCGCCGCCTCGCGCTGCGAGTGGCGGCCGCCGCGCTCCCGGCCGCCCTCGCCGCGCTGCCCGCGATCCCGGCCGCCCGGGAGGCCGGGCCGCTGCCGCACGTCGCCGCGGGCGCCGCGACCGCCGGGCTCGCCGCCGCGGTCGCCCTGGTCTGGCG
>QGUZ01000052.1 GCA_003242605.1 Actinomycetota bacterium | reverse complement strand
GGGTGGGCCTGCTCCGCACCGAGTTCCTCTACCTCGGCCGCCGGGCCCGGCCGCAGGTCGCCGAGCAGCGCGACGCCTACCGCACGGTGCTCGACGCCTTCCCCGAGGGCCAGGTCGTGGTGCGCACCCTCGACGCCGGGGCGGACAAGCCGCTCGCGTTCCTGCCGCCCGCCCGGCACGAGCCGAACCCGGCGCTCGGCGTGCGCGGCGTGCGCGCCTACGCCGCCCACCCGGAGATCCTCACCGAGCAGCTCGCGGCGCTCGCCGAGGCCGCCGCGGGCGCCACCGCGCGGCTCGGGGTGATGGCCCCGATGGTCACCACCGTCGAGGAGGCGGAGCGCTTCGTGCGCGCCTGCCACGACGCGGGCCTGCCGTGGGCCGGGGTCATGGTCGAGGTCCCGGCGGCGGCGCTGCGCGCCCGCGACCTCGCCGAGGTGGCCGAGTTCTTCTCGATCGGCACCAACGATCTCGCCCAGTTCACCTTCGCGGCCGACCGCCAGCTCGGCGGGCTCGGCCCGCTCGGCGACCCGTGGCACCCGGCGCTGCTCGACCTCGTCGCGCTCGTCGCCGAGGCGAGCGCCCGGGCGGGCCGCCAGTGCTGCGTGTGCGGCGAGGCGGCGGCCGACCCCGCGCTCGCCTGCGTGTTCGCCGGCCTCGGCGTCACCGCGCTGTCGATGGCGCCCGCCGCGCTCGGCGCGGTGCGCCGCGCGCTCGCCGGGCACACCCTCGACCGGTGCCGCGCGGCCGCCGCGGCGGCCCGCGCCGCCACCGGCGCGCAGGCGGCCCGGGCGGCGGCCCGGGCGCTGCTGCCCGCCCTCGGCGATGCGTGACCCGGATCCGGGCGCCCGTCGCTAGCGTGGAGGGCATGTCTCGAGGCACCAGGTTCGCGGTACTCCTCACCACGGTGTCCCTGCTCGGCGCGCCGCTCGCCGCCGGCTGCGGCGGCCCGGCGGCGCCCGGCGCGGCGTCCTCCGACGCCCGGCCGTCCGGCGCGGCGAGCCCGAGCGCGGGGGAGACCGGGGCGTCGGCCGCGCCGACGCCGGGCGCGGCGAGCGCCTCCGCGACCCCCGCCGCCTCCCCCGGCCCGTCGCGGTCCGGGCGGCTCGCCCGGATGACCGTGGAGGAGAAGGTCGGGCAGCTGTTCATGCCCGTGCTGTACGGCTCGCGCGCCGACACCCCGCACAAGGAGAACGTGGCCCGGTTCGGCGTGCGCACCCCCGCCGAGGCGATCCGCAAGTACCACCTCGGCGGCGTGATCCTCTTCCCCTGGGCGGGCAACGTGTCGAGCGTGAGCCAGGTGGTCGCGCTCACCAACGGGCTGCAGCGCGCCGCCGGCGACATCCCGCTGCTCATCGGTGTCGACCAGGAGAACGGCCGGGTGTCGCGGCTCGGCTCGCTCGTCACCGAGCTGCCCGAGGCGAAGGTGATCGGCGACACCGGCAAGACCCGCTGGGCGCGCGAGGCCGCCCGGGTGACCGGCACCGAGCTGCGCGCGCTCGGCATCAACCTCGACTTCGCCCCGGTCGCGGACGTGAACGTCAACCCGAAGAACCCGGTCATCGGGCCCCGGGCGTACGGGTCGGACCCGAAGAAGGTGGCCCGGATGGTCGGCGCCGCGATCGACGGCTTCCACGCCGCGGGCGTGGCCGCGACCGCCAAGCACTTCCCCGGGCACGGCGACACCACGGTGGACAGCCACACCGGGCTGCCGGTGATCAATCACTCCAAGGCGCAGTGGGAGCGGCTCGACGCCCCGCCGTTCCGCACCGCGATCGCGCACGGCGTCGACGCGATCATGTCCGCGCACGTGGTGATGCCGAAGCTCGACAGGTCCGGCGACCCGGCGACGCTGTCCAAGCCGATCCTCACCGGCCTGCTGCGCAACCGGCTCGGGTTCACCGGCGTGGTGATCACCGACTCGCTGCAGATGGCCGGGGCGCGCCAGAAGTACGGCGACGGCGAGGTGGCGGTGCGCGCGATCCTCGCGGGCGCCGACATCCTGCTCATGCCGCCGGACTTCCCCCGCGCCTACGAGGCGGTGCTCGCCGCGGTGCGGTCCGGCCGGATCAGCGAGAAGCGCCTCGACGAGTCGGTCGCCCGGGTGCTCGCGCTCAAGGAACGGCGCGGCCTGTTCACCGCGAAGCCCGCCGACCCGGCCGCCGCCAAGAAGATCATCAAGTCCCGGGAGCACCTGCGGATCGCCAGGACCATCGCGCGGTCCTAGGCTGAGTAAAGTCCGATTCAGGTGCCGGGGAGGGATTCGTGTTCAAAGGCGTGCTGATCGACTGGGGCGGGGTGCTCACCCAGCCGCTCTCGGACGCGATCACCGAGTGGCTCGCCGCCGACCGCATCGACGTGCCGCACTACTACAACGTGATGGCCGAGATGATCAACCAGGCGTACGCCGCCGACGGCCGCTCCGACGGTCAGGACGCCGAGACCACCCGGGAGAACCTCATCCACGCGCTGGAGCGCGGCGAGGTGGAGGTCGCCGAGTTCGAGCGGGCCCTCGCCGAGCGGCTGCGCACCCTCGACGGCCGCAAGCCCGACGCCACCGGCATGGTCTCCCGGATGTTCGCCGCGTTCCGCCCGGTCGAGCCGATGTACGACATGCTGCGGGCGGTCCGCGCGGCCGGGCTGCGCACCTGCCTGGTGTCGAACTCCTGGGGCACCGACTACCCCCGGGACGGCTGGGACGAGCTGTTCGACGGCGTGGTGATCTCCGGCGAGGTCGGGATGCGCAAGCCCGAGCCGCGCATCTTCCGGCACGCGCTGCAGCTGATCGGCCTCGAGGCGCACGAGTGCGTGTTCATCGACGACATCGAGGCGAACGTGCTGGCGGCCCGCAGGCTCGGCATCGCCGGCATCCACCACGTCGACCCCGGCACGACCCTCGCCGAGCTGGAGAGGATGCTCCGGATCCCGTTCCCTCCGGTAAGTTGAGGTGACATGCGCGTCTACCTGCCGTGCACGCTCCCCGCGCTCGCCCGCGTCGCGGCCGAGGGGGAGCTGGGCCCGGCCCCGCTGACCGGATACGCGGTGACGCCCGCGCTCGTCGAGTGGTACGTGTCCGGGGACACCGAGGAGCTCGAGTACGTCGCGCTGACCGAGGCGGCCCGGGCGTCGATGCGGATGATCATGGCCGCGCGGCGGGACGGCGCCGAGGTCGTGGGCCGCCGCGTCGTCATCGCCGCCGAGGTGCCGGAGAAGTTCGTCAAGATCGGCACCGACCTGGAGGAACGTGCCAAGGTGCGGGTGGAGACGCCCGTGCCGCTGCGCCGGATGGCCTCGGTGCACGTCGATGACACCGAGGCGATCCCCGACGTGGACGCGGCGATCGCCGCCCTGCCCAAGGCCGACGCGGGCGACGACGACGCCCGGTTCGTCGTGGACGGCGCCGAGGACCACGAGCTGATGTGGTACGCCACCCAGGAGATCCCCGACCTGCTGGGCGACCCCCGCTGACCCGCCCGGCGGCCCCGCGCCCGGCTCCGCCCCGCGCGGCGTCCGCGGCGCCGGCCGTACCCTGGGTGGGTTATGGGACGTAAACATATCGTCTGGGATTGGAACGGAACGCTCTTCCACGACATCCACGCGGTGGTCGACGCCACGAACGAGGTGTTCCGGCCGTACGGCCTCGCCCCGCTCGACGCGGACGGCTTCCGCGCGGTCTACACCCGCCCGGTGTGGGTGGCGTACGAGCGGCTGCTCGGCCGCCCGCTGCGGGAGGGGGAGTGGGAGGAGCTCGACCGGACCTTCCACGAGCACTACCACCGCCTGATGAACGGCTGCGGCCTCACCGACGGCGCGCTGGAGGTGCTCGAGCGCTGGGCCGAGTCCGGCCGCTCGCAGTCGCTGCTGTCGATGTGGATGCACGACCGGCTGACCGCGAAGGCCGGGGAGCTCGGCATCGACCACCACTTCGTGCGCATCGACGGCCTGCGCGCCGGCACCCCGGGCGGCCACAAGGCCGAGCACATGGCCGCGCACGTCGCGGCGATCGGGGTGGACCCGCGGCACGTGGTGGTGATCGGGGACAGCGTCGACGACGCGAACGCGGCCCGGCACGTCGGCGCCCGGGCGATCCTGTACACCGGCGGCATGACCGGCCGCGAGGACCTGGAGGCGAGCGGTTTCCCCGTGGTCGACTCCCTCGCCGAGGCGGTCGCGCTCGCCGACGGCTGACCCCGCCGATCCCCCGGTTCCCCGCCGTCCCCCGTTCCCGCCGTCGCCCACCGTGCCGATCGCGGCACCCGGCGTCGCAGCGGGCGGCATACTGATCGCCGTACCGAACCGTCCCACCGATCGGCCGCGCCCGCGTGGCGCGGCACCCTCGCGACCGGGAGGCCCCCATCAACCGTCTCGTGCTGTGGAACGTCGACCACACGCTGGTCGACGTCACGATCGTCATGCGGGACGCCTACGCGGCGGCGTTCCGTGAGGTGACCGGGCGTCCGCTGGTGAAACTCGCGCCCGCACGGGGCAGGGCCGACTCCGAGGTGATCTTCGAGACGCTCGCGCTCAACGGCGTCGTCGCCGAGGACGACCACCTGCCCGCGTTCACCGAGGCGCTCGCCAAGGCCTTCGCCGCCCGGCGGGACCGGATCGCCGCGCAGGGCCGGGCGATGCCCGGGGCGCGGGAGGCGCTCGCCGCGGTGGCCCGGCTGGAGGGCACCGTGCAGTCGGTGCTCACCGGCACGATCCGGAGCAACGCGGTGCTCATGCTGCAGGCGTTCGGCCTCGACGAGTACCTCGACGTCGAGATCGGCGGGTACGGCGAGGAGGTCTACCCCAGGGCGACGCTGATCCAGGTCGCCCGGCGCCGGGCCGAGGAGCGGTACGGCATGCCGTTCCCCGCCTCCGCCACCGTGCTCGTCGGCGCCCCCCCCCGGGACGTGCGGGCGGCCCGGTGCGGCGGCGCCGCGATGACCGCGGTCGCCGCGGCCGAGCAGGCCGCCGCCGAGCTCGCCGAGGCGGGCGCCGACGTCGTGCTCGACGACCTGTGCGACACCGGGCGGCTCGTCACGGCGATCACCCGGCTCACCGACCCGGCCGGCCGTAAGGCGGGCTGACCCCGCCGCGCCCCGCCGCCCGGGCGCCGCGGCCCATGCATGTCGCCGACGGCCGCGATCGACACCGTCGATACGCCCAGCGTGCGGCGGTCGCGCGCGCCGACGGCCCCGGCAACGCGGCGTCCGGCGACGGTGGAGTGCCGCCGCGTCCTCGCGGTACGGTCCAACCGGAACAGGACGGACGCGAGGACGAGGTCGCGACATGGTGGAGGAAGGCACGCTGCTGTGGGAGCCCACGCCCGAGGTGGTGCGGGAGGCGAAGGTCACCCGCTTCATGGAGTGGCTGGGCCGGTCCGGGCAGGACTACCACGAGCTGTGGCGCTGGTCGGTGGACCACCCCGCCGAGTTCTGGACGGCGGTGTGGGACTTCTTCCAGGTGGTCGGTGAGCGCGGGGACGGGCCCGTGCTCAGCGGGACCATGCCCGGCGCCCGCTGGTTCCAGGGCGCGACGATCAACTACACGGCGAACGCGCTCCGCCCCCGCGATCCCGGCCGGACCGCGGTGATCTTCCGCGACGAGTCGGGCGAGCGCCGTACCCTCAGCTACGCCGAGCTGCGGGAGGAGGTCGCCCGGGTCCGCGCCGGCCTGGTCCGGCTCGGCGTCGGCAGGGGCGACCGGGTCGCCGCGTACGTGCCGAACATCCCCGAGGCGCTGATCGCCTTCCTCGCCACGGCGAGCCTCGGCGCGATCTGGTCCTCCTGCTCGCCGGACTTCGGCGCGCCGAGCGTGATCGACCGGTTCGGCCAGATCGAGCCGAAGGTGCTCATCGCCGTCGACGGCTACCGGTACAACGGCAAGGTCTTCGACCGGGTCGAGGTGGTGCGGAAGATCGCCGCCAGCCTGCCCGGGCTGCGCACCACCGTGTGGATCCCGCGCCTCGGCACCGCCCCGCAGCGCACGGGGACCGACGCGATCGGCTGGGCCGAGCTGCGCGCCGAGCCCGGCGAGCTCGCCTTCGAGCCGGTGCCGTTCGACCATCCGCTGTGGGTCGTCTACTCCTCGGGCACCACCGGCCTGCCCAAGCCGATCGTGCACGGCCACGGCGGCATCGTGCTCGAGCACCTCAAGGCGATCAGCTTCCACCAGGACCTCGGGCCGGACGACGTGTTCTTCTGGTACACGACCACCGGCTGGATGATGTGGAACTACCTCATCGGCGGCCTGCTCGTCGGGTGCACCGTGCTGCTCTACGACGGCGCCGCCGCGCCGGTGGACCGGCTGTGGCGGCTCGCCGCCGAGGAGGGCGTCACCTACTTCGGCGTGGGCGCGCCGTACCTGCTCGCCTCGATGAAGGCCGGCCTCAAGCCGGAGGGCCTGGAGCGGCTGCGCGGCATCGGCTCGACCGGGTCGCCGCTGCCGCCCGAGGGCTTCGCCTGGGTCTACGACAACGTCGGCCGGCACATCCAGCTCGGCTCGTTCTCCGGCGGCACCGACGTGTGCACCGGGTTCGTCGGCGCGGTGCCGCTGCTGCCGATCCGGGCCGGGGTGATCCCGTGCCGCACGCTCGGCGCGAAGGTCGAGGCGTTCGACCCCGAGGGCCGGCCGGTCGTCGGCGAGGTGGGGGAGCTCGTGCTCACCGCGCCGATGCCGTCGATGCCGGTGATGTTCTGGAACGACCCGGACGGCAGCCGGTACCGGGAGAGCTACTTCGCCGAGTACCCGGGGGTGTGGCGGCACGGCGACTGGGTCAAGTTCCGGCCGGACGGCGGGTGCGTCATCTACGGCCGCTCCGACTCGACGCTCAACCGGGGCGGGGTGCGCATGGGCACCAGCGAGTTCTACCGGGTGGTGGAGCGGTTCGAGGAGATCGCCGACAGCCTGGTGATCGACACCGGCCGGCTCGGCCAGGAGGGGCGGCTGCTGCTGTTCGTCGTCCTCGCCGAGGGCGCGGAGCTCACCCCGGAGCTGACCGACCGGATCCGGACCGCGCTGCGCACCGAGCTGTCGCCGCGGCACGTGCCCGACGAGATCCGCGTGGTGCCCGGGATCCCGCGCACGCTCAGCGGCAAGAAGCTCGAGGTCCCGGTGCGCAAGATCCTGCTCGGCACCCCGCCCGAGCAGGCCGCGAACCGCGACGCGCTCGCCAACCCGGAGGTGCTCGACCACTTCCGGCCCTGACGGGTGTCCCGCCGCGAGCCTGCGGCGGGACTCCTGACCGGAGTCCTGGCGGGAATATGACACGAACGCGTTGCGTACGTGTTACCGGCCGGGGAGTCACGTTGACGTACCTCCCCGTATGGGGTGATATCAGGGGGTGTTGCCGCTCGGTCAACGGCGACCGGGCGGGTCTGCGAGGCGGCGTGTGCCGCTGGAGGTGCCGGTGATGTGGAACGTGGAGGGCCGGGCGAGCGCGCCCGGCATCGGGAACACCGGCGACCCCGACGAACCGGCCGGAGCGACGGACCGCGACATGCACCGTGACACGCACCCGGGTCACGCGACGAACCTCGGGACCACGGCCCCGTCCGGGCCGCGGCGTGCCGTCCGTCGCCCCGCATCGAACCATCTGGGAACTCACAAAGGAGTGAGACCGAAATGCCGCTTGACGAGGCGAAGGAGAAACTGCTCGCCGCCGCGGCCGACCTGTGCGCGCAGGCCGGCACGGCGGACGGGCAGGCGGGGGAGGCCCGTGGCGCGGGCCGTGCCACGGGGGAGCCGTTAAGCGGAGCGGGCTTCGCGCCGGTGGCCGCGGGCCTCGGCCGGGACGCCGCCCACGAGCTGCTCACCCGGTTCTACCGGCACGTCGCACCCGAGGACCTCATCGACCGCGATCCCGCCGAGATCTGCGGGCCCGCCCTCGCCCATCTCCACCTCGCGGCGAACCGTCCCCAGGGGCGCGCGCTGGTGCGCGCCTACACGCCCACCCGCGCGGCCGACGGGTGGGATCCGGGGCGCTCGGTGGTGAAGGTCGTCACCGACGACATGCCGTTCCTCGTCGACTCGGTGACGATGGAGCTCGACCGCCACCGGATCGGCGTCCACCTGCTCGTCCACCCGCAGCTTCCGGTCCGGCGCGACCTCACCGGCCGCCTGCTCGCCCCCGGCGAGGACGGCCGCACCGGGCTCGAGCTCACCGAGTCGTGGATCCACGTCGAGCTCGACCGCCGGTACGGCCCGGAGGCGCTCGAGCGGCTCGAGGCCGACCTGCGCCGGGTGCTCGAGGACGTGCGCTGCGCGGTCGAGGACCACCAGAAGATGCGCGCGCTGGTGATCCGGGCCGCGGACGAGCTGGAGGCGAGCCCGCCGCCGCTGCCGGAGTCCGAGGTGCGCGACACCAAGGAGCTGCTGCGCTGGCTCGCCGACGACCACTTCACCTTCCTCGGCTACCGCGAGTACCGGCTGGAGCGGGGCGAGGACGGCGACACGCTCACCGCGCTCACCGGCACCGGCCTCGGCATCCTGCGCGCCGACCGCCCCGGCTCGGAAAGCTTCGCGGCGATGCCCGCCGAGCTGCGGGCCAAGGTGCGCGAGAAGCACCTGCTCGTCATCACCAAGGCGAACAGCCGGGCCACCGTGCACCGGCCGGCGTACCTCGACTACATCGGCGTCAAGGTGTTCGACCGCGACGGCGAGGTGGTCGGCGAGCGCCGGTTCCTCGGCCTGTTCACCCACGTCGCCTACAACGAGTCGATCTCCCGCATCCCGCTGCTGCGCACCAAGCTCGACGAGGTGCTGCGCCTCGCCGGCATCCCGTTCGACAGCCACGACGGCCAGGACATCGTCGAGATCCTGGAGAGCTTCCCGCGCACCGAGCTGTTCCAGATCTCCGCCGAGGAGCTGCTGCCGATCGCGCTCGGCGTGCTGCGGCTGCGCGAGCGCAAGCAGGTGCGGCTGTTCCTGCGCCGCGACGACTACGGCCGGTACGTCTCCTGCCTCGTCTACCTGCCGCGCGACCGGTTCTCCACCAAGGTGCGGATGCGCATCCAGCGGCTGCTGCTCGACGCGCTCGGCGGCGGCTCGCTCGAGTACAGCACGATGATCGGCGAGTCCCCGCTCGCCCGGCTCCACCTGGTCATCCGCGGCGAGGACGGCGCGCCGCTCGATGTCGGCGACATCGACGTGGAGGAGCTGGAGCGCCGGGTCGCGGCGGTCGCCCGCTCCTGGGAGGACGACCTCGCCACCGTCATCGAGGAACGCTGGCCGCACCGCGACGCGGCCGAGCTCGTCCAGCGGTACGGCGCGGCCTTCCCCGAGGCGTACAAGGCGGACTTCCCGCCGGAGATCGCCGTCGCCGACCTGCGCGTGCTCGAGCACCTTGCCGCCTCCGGCGAGGAGATCGCCACCGAGCTGTACGAGCCGGCCGACGACTCCGCGGGCGAGCTGCGGCTCAAGCTGTTCCGCAACGGCGCCCCGGTCTCGCTGTCGACGGTGCTGCCGCTGCTCGAGCGGATGGGCGTCGAGGTGGTCGACGAGCGGCCGTACCAGGTGAGCTGCGACGGCGACCGCCCCCGCAGCTTCTGGATCTACGACTTCGGCCTGCGCTGCGGCCGCCCCGCCGACGTCGAGCCCGCCCGGTTCAAGCGGCTGTTCACCGACACCTTCACCGCGCTGTGGCACGGCCGGATCGAGAACGACGGGTTCAATGCCCTGGTCACCACGGCCGGGCTCACCTGGGAGCAGGCCGAGGTGCTGCGGGCGTACGCCAAGTACCTGCGGCAGGCGTCCGGCACGTTCAGCCAGGACTACATCGAGCGGGTGCTGCTCGGCAACGTGCGCATCGCCCGGCTGCTGGTGCGGCTGTTCGAGGCGCGGTTCGACCCGCGGCACGAGGCGGCCCGGCAGGAGCTGTGCGACGCGCTCGCCGAGGAGATCCTCGGCGCGCTCGACCAGGTCGACTCGCTCGACGCCGACCGCATCCTGCGCGCCTACCTGGAGATGATCCAGGCCACGCTGCGCACGAACGTCTACCAGACCGTGGCCGGGCCGGACGGTGAGCGGCGGCGCAAGCCGTACGTGGCGCTGAAGTTCAACCCCGAGGCGATCAGCGTGCTGCCGCTGCCCCGGCCGAAGTACGAGATCTTCGTGTACTCGCCGCGGATGGAGGGCGTGCACCTGCGGTTCGGCAAGGTGGCCCGGGGCGGGCTGCGCTGGTCGGACCGCCGGGAGGACTTCCGCACCGAGATCCTCGGCCTGGTCAAGGCGCAGATGGTGAAGAACACCGTGATCGTGCCGACCGGGTCGAAGGGCGGGTTCGTGGTGAAGCACCCGCCGGAGGGCGGCCGCGACGAGCTGCTCGCCGAGGGCGTCGCCTGCTACCGGCAGTTCATCTCCGGCCTGCTCGACCTCACCGACAACCTGGTGGACAACCGGGTGGTGCCGCCGCCGGACACGGTGCGGCACGACGGCGACGACACCTACCTGGTGGTCGCCGCGGACAAGGGCACGGCCACGTTCTCCGACATCGCCAACGAGGTCGCGGCCGAGTACGGGTACTGGCTCGGCGACGCGTTCGCCTCCGGCGGCTCGGTCGGCTACGACCACAAGGCGATGGGCATCACCGCCCGCGGCGCCTGGGAGTCGGTGAAGTACCACTTCCGCAGCCTCGGCCACGACGTGCAGACCACCGACTTCACCGTGGTCGGCATCGGCGACATGTCCGGCGACGTGTTCGGCAACGGCATGCTGCGGTCGCGGCACATCCGGCTCATCGCCGCGTTCGACCACCGGCACATCTTCGTCGACCCGAACCCGGACGCCGCCACCGGCTACGCCGAGCGGGAGCGGCTGTTCAGGCTGCCCCGGTCGTCGTGGGCCGACTACGACCCCAAGCTGATCTCCACCGGCGGCGGGGTGTGGCCGCGCACCGCCAAGTCGATCCCGGTCAGCCCGCAGATGCGGGCCGCGCTCGGCCTGGCCGACAACGTCACCTCGCTCACCCCGAACGAGCTGATCAAGGCGATCCTGCGCGCCCCGGTCGACCTGCTGTGGAACGGCGGCATCGGCACCTACGTCAAGGCGTCCACCGAGAGCCACGCCGACGTGGGCGACAAGGCGAACGACCCGGTCCGGGTGGACGCCTGCGAGCTGCGCTGCCGGGTGATCGGCGAGGGCGGCAACCTCGGCCTCACCCAGCTCGCCCGGATCGAGTTCGCCCGGAACGGCGGGCTGGTGAACACCGACTTCATCGACAACTCGGCCGGGGTGGACACCTCCGACCACGAGGTGAACATCAAGATTCTGCTCGACCGGGCGGTGCGCAAGGGCCGGCTGTCCGAGCAGGAGCGGGACCGGCTGTTCCTCGGCATGACCGACGAGGTCGCCGAGCTGGTGCTGCGCGACAACAAGGCGCAGAACACGGTGCTCGCCGCGGCCCGCGCCCAGGCCCCCGAGATGCTCCACGTGCACACCCGCTACCTGCGCAAGCTGGAGCGGGACGGGTGGCTCGACCGGGAACTGGAGTTCCTGCCCTCGGAGAAGGCGCTCGCCGACCGCCGCCAGCACAAGCTCGGGCTCACCGGGCCGGAGTTCGCCGTGCTGCTGGCGTACACGAAGCTGACCGTGGACAGCGAGCTGCTCGCCTCCGACCTGCCCGACGACCCCCACCTGGAGTCGTGGCTGGTCTCCTACTTCCCGTCGGCGCTGCGCGAGCGGTTCCGGGACGAGATGCGCGAGCACCCGCTGCGCCGCGAGATCATCAGCACCTGCGTCACCAACGACCTGGTCAACCACAGCGGGACCACGTTCGTGTTCCGGCTCGCCGAGGAGACCGGGGCGCCGGTGCCGGACATCGCCCGGGCCTACCTGGTGGCGCGCGAGGTGTTCGACATGGCGTCGTTCTGGGACGCGGTGGAGCGGCTCGACGGCAAGGTCGACACCGCCACCCAGATCGCGATGCTGCTCGAGGGCCGCAAGCTCGTCGAGCGCGGCACCCGCTGGCTGCTCGGCAACCGGCGGCCGCCGCTCAACATCGCCGCGACCGTGGCGCACTTCGCCGCCGGCGCGCGCGAGCTGCTGCCGCACCTGCCCGGCCTGCTCGCCGGCCCCGACCTCGAGGCGTACCGGGAGCGGCTGGAGTCGTTCACCCGGCGCGGGGTGCCGGACGAGCTCGCCGCGCGGGTGGCCGCGATGGTGCCCGCGTACTCCACCTTCGACCTGGTGGAGATCGCCGACTCGGTCGGGCGGCCGGTCCACGAGGTCGCCGAGGTCTACTTCGACCTCGCCGACCGGCTCCAGCTCGCCCGGCTGCGCGAGCGGGTGATCGCACTGCCGCGGGACAGCCGGTGGAACACGATGGCCCGGGCGGCGCTCCGCGACGACCTGTACGCCGCGCACGCCGCGCTCACCCGGCACGTGCTCGCCCACGGCCCGCGGCCCGGCGAGCCGGGCCTCACGCCGGAGGAACGGCTCGCCCGGTGGACCGAGGCGAACTCCGCGGCCGTGGCCCGGGCGCGGCAGACCCTGTCGGAGATCTGGGAGAGCGAGACCTTCGACCTCGCCACGCTCTCGGTCGCGCTGCGCGCGATCCGCACGCTGGTCGCGGCGGGCGGGCTGCCCGCGGCCGACCACTGAGCCGATGAGCTCCGCCCCCGGGGCCGTGCGGCGGCGCGGCCCCGGGGGACGCGCCGCGCCGGCGGCTCAGCGGGCGGAGGCCTTGGTGATCATGCCGTCGTAGGCGATCACCTCGGCCGGGGCGGCCGCGTTCTTCGGCGGCACCACGCTCACGTAGTGCTGGGTCTCGACGATCTGGCGCTGCGCCACGATCGACGGGTCGGACAGCAGCCAGCGGGCCCCCTCGGGGATCTCCAGGCGGCGGCCCTCCCCGCACTTGAGCACCGGGTGCCAGGTGGTGGTGCGGTTGAGCGAGTAGAACACGAGCGCCCCGCCGTCCTCGCGGCGCAGCGCGTACACCGGGTACGTGGTCGCCGCGAAGATCGAGTCGTAGTTCATGCAGTCGCGCTCCTTGGCGAGCCGCCGCGACTCGGTGATCTCGGTGTAGTACCCGGTGGTGTACGGCCCCGGCGCGAACAGGCCCTTGGCGAACGCGACCGTGCCCTCCTCGGCGATCGTGGCGTGCACCGCGCCGATGAGGTGCGGGCTGATCTTGATGCTCTCGTCGCGGGTGGCGAGCGCGGTGGCGTACCCCTCGTCGTCGAGCGCGACCGACGGCGGCTCGCGGTCCTCGTCGAGCAGCGCGGAGAACGCCAGCCGCCACGGCGCGTGCTCGGCGTCCCGCATGAGCACGAGCACCGCGGTGCGCGGCCTGGCCCGGGGGTTGTCCGCCTCGCGCCGCTCGACCAGCGCCGCGAACCAGTGCGGGTAGTCCGACAGCCGCGGCACCAGCAGCCTCGGCCGTCCCCAGACGTAGCGGGGCGGCGTGAGGCCGGCCGAGCGGTAGATCGCGGGGGTGATCGCGTGCTGCCCGTCCCGGGCGAGCTCCAGCGCGAGCCGTACCTCCCCGGAGGCCCGCGCCACGTCGTCGGCGGCGAGCAGCGTCTCCAGCTCGCGGGCGGCCTCGCGCAGCGTGACCGCGGGCTCGTCGGCGGCGTGCTCGGTGGCCTCGGCCGTGGCCGTCGCGCCGCCCGGCGTGGGCGAGGCGCCGCCGCGCCCGGCGCCGTCCGCCGAGCACCCGGCGACCGCGGCGAGCAGGACGGCGAGCGTCCCGACCGCCCTCCGCAGCAGCCTGTCCACACCGCCCTCCCGTCCGAAGACCGCGCGCCCCATGGTAACCGTCGCCGCGGGACCGGCCGGGGCGGCGGGCCGCGACGGCCGCCGCACGGACCGAGACGGCCGCCGTGTCGCGTACCCTTTACAGGTGTGGCACCCATCGATCCGGCTGAACAGATCAGCGAGCTGAGGAGCACCCTGAAGGGCGTTCAGGAGGTGCTCGACCTCGACGCGATGCGCAAGCAGATCGCGGAGCTGGAGGAGCAGGCCGCCGCGCCCGACCTGTGGAACGACCCGGAGCGGGCGCAGAAGGTCACCAGCAGGCTCTCCCATCTGCAGGCGGAGCTCAACCGCGTCGAGGGGCTCGCCGGCCGCCTCGACGACCTGGCCGTGCTGTACGAGCTGGCCGCCGAGGAGGGTGACGCGGAGGCCCGCGCGGAGGCCGACCGCGAGCTCGCCAAGCTGCGCAGCGAGATCAGCGCCCTCGAGGTCCGCACCCTGCTGTCGGGCGAGTACGACGAGCGCGAGGCCCTGGTGACGATCAACGCCCAGGCCGGCGGCGTGGACGCGGCCGACTGGGCGCAGATGCTGCTGCGGATGTACCTGCGCTGGGCCGAGCGCAAGGGCTACCCGACGGAGGTGTACGAGACCTCCTACGCCGAGGAGGCGGGCATCAAGTCGGCGACGTTCGCCGTCAAGGCCCCCTACGCGTACGGCACGCTGCGCGGCGAGCACGGCACCCACCGGCTCGTGCGGATCAGCCCGTTCGACAACCAGGGCCGCCGCCAGACCTCGTTCGCCGGGGTGGACGTGGTGCCGGTGGTGGAGCAGACCGACGACATCGAGATCAACGAGGACGAGATCCGGGTCGACGTCTACCGCTCCTCCGGGCCCGGCGGCCAGGGCGTGAACACCACCGACTCGGCGGTGCGGATCACCCACCTGCCCACCGGGATCGTCGTCTCCTGCCAGAACGAGCGCTCCCAGCTGCAGAACAAGGCGACCGCGATGGCGGTGCTCAAGGCGAAGCTGCTCGAGCGCAAGCGGCAGGAGGAGGCCGCCAAGCTGGCCGAGCTGCGCGGCGAGACCACCACCTCGTGGGGCACGCAGATCCGCAACTACGTGCTGCACCCGTACCAGATCGTCAAGGACCTGCGGACGAACATCGAGTCCGGCAATCCGGCGGCGGTGCTCGACGGCGAGCTCGACGAGTTCATCGAGGGCGAGATCCGCTGGCTGCGGCGGCAGGAGACCGGCGCGCAGGCCTAGTCACCCGGCCTCGGTCGCCCGGCGGCCATGCCGGGGCACGGGCGGGGCCGGACTCCGGCGCACGCCCGCCGGCGAGCGCGCCGCGGCCTACAGGCCGCCCAGGTGCCGGGCCGCGACCAGCGCGACCAGCATCAGCAGCAGGGCGAGGGCGACCAGCAGCGGCGACAGCCCCGCCGGGCCCTGGTGGTGGATCTTCTCCCGGCCGGCGCGGCAGACGGGGCAGCGGCCCTCGACGACGGGTCCGGCGCAGTGTGCACAGATCAGGTGATCACAGCTCATGTCGACGCTCCTGCCTCCAGGATGCCGCTTCCGGTGCCGCTCCGCGGGCTTCCCCGGCCGGTCGCGGGCCCTTTTCCCCTCGTTCTTGCCCCGCCGGTGGCGAGACCGGAATTGTTTTGTTTCCGTTATGGGCCTTCCATGCCAGTGTTCCCCCTAGACTGAGCGATGGCCAACCGGAACGTCGATCTTTGGTAAAGGCCGCCCTTCTGGTTGGCAGGTGGCGAGGACACTCCCTTCGTCACCATCCACCCCCTAGACTGGCATGCCGTGATGCGCCCGTGATCCACTTCAACAACGTCACCAAGACCTATCCCAACCAGAACCGCCCTGCCCTGGACCGCGTATCCGTAGACGTGGACAAGGGCGAGTTCGTGTTCCTGGTCGGTCCCTCGGGATCGGGGAAGTCGACCTTCCTCCGCCTCATCCTGAGGGAGGAGAAGCCCGACAGTGGGACGATCCACGTGGCGGGCAAGGACCTGTCGCGCCTGTCCAACTTCAAGGTGCCGCACCTGCGCCGTCGCATCGGCTGCGTCTTCCAGGACTTCCGGCTGCTGCCGAACAAGAACGTGTACGAGAACGTCGCGTTCGCCCTCGAGGTGATCGGCAAGCCCCGCCGGTTCATCCGCAAGGTGGTGCCGGAAGTGGTCGAGCTCGTGGGCCTGGAGGGCAAGGCACACCGCATGCCGCACGAGCTGTCCGGTGGTGAGCAGCAGCGGGTGGCGATGGCCCGCGCCTTCGTGAACCGTCCGATGATCCTGCTGGCCGACGAGCCCACCGGGAACATCGACCCGGCGACCAGCATCGGCATCATGAAGGTGCTCGACCGGATCAACCGGACCGGGACCACGGTGGTGATGGCCACCCACGACGCCGCCATCGTCGACTCCATGCGTAAGCGTGTGGTGGAGCTGGAGGACGGAAGGATCGTCCGTGACCAGTCGCGCGGTGTGTACGGCCAGGCGTACTGATCGGCTCGAGAAACAGGGGAGTCCCAAGTGCGGGCAGGTTTCATCTTCTCCGAGGTCTGGATCGGCCTCCGGCGCAACGCGACGATGACGATCGCGCTCATCGTCACCGTTGCGATCGGTATGGCCTTGCTCGGCATCGGGATGATGATCAACACGCAGGTCTCCTCGGCGAAGAACTACTGGACCGACAAGGTCGAGATCTCGGTCTTCCTGTGCCAGAAGAACAGCCCGTTCGATAACTGCAAGGGGAAGGGCGGCATCACCCAGGCGCAGAAGGCCAAGCTCGAGCAGCAGATCAAGGCCATGACCGAGGTCGAACGGGTCGAGTTCGAGGACCAGGCCCAGGCCTACGAGAACTTCAAGCAGCAGTACGCCAACAACTCCGTCCTCGTCGCGGCCACGCGGGTCGAGGACATGCCGGAGTCCTTCCGGATCAAGCTCAAGAACCCGGAGAACTACGGCAACGTCATCGAGACCCTGCAGAAGGCCGAGGGGGTCTCGCAGGTCGTCGACCAGCGCAAGATCGTCGACAACTTCTTCGGCTTCCTCGGCACGCTTCGGTCGTCGGCCCTGATCGTCGCGCTCATCCAGGTCTTCGCCGCGATCCTGCTGATCGGTAACACCGTCCGCCTGTCCGCGTACAACCGGCGCCGGGAGACCGCGATCATGCGGCTCGTCGGCGCCTCCAACCTGTACATCCAGGCCCCGTTCGTGCTCGAGGGCATGGTCGCCGGCCTGATCGGCGGTGTGATCTCCGGCTTCATGCTCGTCGCCGCGAAGATCGTGATCTTCGACGGCATGCAGAACTACCTCGTGGCGGCGGCGCGGATGACCTGGGAGGACGTCGCGATCGTCATCGCGTTCACGATGGCGGTCGGCGTGCTCATCTGTGTCATCGCCTCGTTCGTCACACTTCGTCGCTACCTGAAGGTCTGACGGCCCCCGGTAGGCTCGGGATATGCCACGTGAGACGGGGCGCAAGCTCATCGCCCAGAACAAGCGGGCCCGGCACGACTACGTGATCGAGGACACCTACGAGGCCGGGATGGTGCTGACCGGTACCGAGGTGAAGTCGCTGCGCCAAGGCCGGGCCAACCTGACCGACGGCTACGCCGTGGTCAGGGATGGGGAGGTGTGGCTGCAGAACGTCCACATTCCCGAGTACAGCCAGGGCACCTGGACCAACCACGCCGCGAAGCGGGAGCGCAAGCTCCTGCTGCACCGGCGGGAGATCGACAAGCTGATCGGCAAGACCAACGAGCGGGGACTCACCCTGATCCCGCTCTCGCTCTACTTCAAGGACGGCCGGGCGAAGGTCGAGATCGGGGTCGCCCGCGGTAAGAAGCTGTACGACAAGCGGCGCGACCTCGCCGAGAAGCAGGCGAAGCGGGAGATCGCTCGAGCCATGTCGTACGCCGTCCGCCGCCGGGGAGCGTGACCGTGGCGGACGGGTCGGACCTGCCACGCGCAGCCGTACGGGCGGGCGGTGGCGGGCGGTGGCGGCGGCGCACCCGGGCCGTGCGCGCCGCGCTCGTACTCGCCCTGCTCACCCCCGCCCTCACCGGCTGCTTTGAGGAGCCCACTCCGCACGAGGCGGTGCAGGAGTTCCTCGTCGGCTGGCAGAGCGGCGACGAGGAGGGCTTCGCCCAGGCCGCCGCGCGCACCGACGGCGACCCGGCCGCGGTGCGGCGCGCGCTCGCCGACGTGGGCGTGCAGCTCGACGCCGCCTCCTTCCGGTTCTCCCTGAAGAGCCTGCGCATGGAGGGGGACACCGCCGAGGCGCGCTACCACGCCCAGGTGGACCTGGGGGAGAACCAGCCGCTGTGGGAGTACGACGGCGTGCTGCCGCTGCGCCTGGTGAACGGCGTGTGGAAGGTGCGGTGGTCGCCGAGCGTGCTCCACCCCAAGCTGCGGCCGGGCGAGCGGTTCGCGGTGATCACCAACTCGAACGGCCGCCAGCCGATCCTCGACCGCGACGGCGACTCGCTGCAGGAGGAGCAGACCGTCTACGTGGCGAGCGTCGTCCCGGCGAAGCTCAAGGACCCGGTGAAGGTCTGTGAGCAGCTCGCCCGGGTCACCGGGTTCCCCGCGGACCGGCTGCTCAGCCGGATCCGCTCGGCGCCGCCGAACGAGCTGGTCGCGCTCGCCACGTTCGGCCGCGCCAAGTACGCCCAGCTCCGCGACAAGCTGAAGATCCCGGGCGTCAACATCTACGAGGACGAGCAGCCGGTGGCGCCCGCGCCGCCCACGCAGATCGTCGGGCAGGTGAACGTCGTCACCCCGGAGACCGAGCAGCAGCTCGGCGGCCCGCAGCGGGCCGGCGACACGGTCGGGCGCAGCGGCCTGCAGAAGGCCTACCAGGACCAGCTCACCGGCTCCACCGAGACCCGGGTGGTCACCGTCGACGCCTCGGGCGAGGAGGTGACGGAGCTCGCCGCCTGGCCGGGCCGCGCGAACACGCCGGTGCGGACCACGATCGACGCGTCCGTGCAGACCGCGGCCGAGCTCGCGGTGAACGGCTCGGGCCCGGTCGCGCTCGTCGCCGTCGACGTCTCCACCGGCGAGATCCGCGCCGTCGCCACCGAGGACATGCACCAGGAGCGGGACGCGCTCGCCGGGCGGTACCCGGCCGGCACCACGTTCTCCGTGGTCGCGGCCGCGGGCATGCTCAAGGCCGGGATCCGGCCGGGCCACAAGGTGCCGTGCACCGGGGACCGGTCCGTCGGCGGCGCGCGGTTCCAGCAGAGCTCGTCGGCGGTCGGCACCGTCCCGACCTTCCAGACCTCGCTCGCCCAGGGCTGCGTCACCGCGCTGGCGTCGATGGCCCGCCTCGTCGACGCCGAGACCCTCACCGCGGCCGCCGCGCAGTTCGGTATCGGCGCGGGCTGGTCGCTGCCGCTGCGGTCGTTCAGCGGCCTGGTGCCCCCCGCCACCACCGACGCGGAGAAGGCGCGGGTCATCGTCGGGCAGAGCGTGCAGGTGAGCCCGCTCGCCATGGCCCTGGTCGCCGCGGCGATCGCGGACGGCACCTGGCACCCGCCCACGCTGGTCACCTCCCCGGCCTCGCCCGACCCCACCGCGGACGTGCCCACTCCGGTCACCACCGCGCCGGTCACCCTCGACGCGAACGTGGTGAAGCAGCTCCGGGCGATCATGCGGAAGGGCGTGGAGTCGGGCTCGGCGAAGGCCGCCGCGGGCGGCCGCGGCCGGGTGTACGGCATCGCCGCCGAGGCCGCCCACGTGGAGAACAAGCAGTCGGTCCGGCTGTCTTGGTTCATCGGCTGGCAGGGCGACCTCGCCGTCGCCGTCATGGCGAAGCGGGGCGATCCGGCCACCGCCGCCGCCGTCGCCGGGAACTTCTTCTCCGCCGTCCGGTCGGCCGCCTGACGCCGGGCCGTACCGGGCGGCGGCGGGCCGGAGGAAAATCTTCCGAGGCGAGCAACCATCGCCTCGCGCCAGGGCGTCTTACCAGGTGACTGAGCACCGCTTGGGGGGTTGCGGACTCAGTCGCCGTGATGAGACCAGGGCTTCATCTCGGGGGAAGCCCTGCCGTCCGGACCGGCTCGACCCTGCCGGTCACCCCCGGGGTACGGCGAAGGCCGTCCCCGGGGGTTCTCCCCCGGGATCCCCGCCATCGCCGGGTGCCCGGCCCGCCGGGCCGGCCGCGCCCCGCCGTATCCACCGCCGTCGCCTCCACCGCCGCGCTCCGGGCCACCGCCCCGGAGCGGCCACCGGGACATCCCCGCCGCCGGGAATTGACGTGGCGGCTCCGCTGTTGCTAGGTGTAGGATCACGCTGATCCGAGCGGATCGGGTGATTGACAACTGCACAGGGGGGTGACCGGTTTCGACTTCGCCAGTTCGTGTCAAGGGAAGCGGGCCGAGGGCTGCGGATGCGACCTCGTAAATCCCGTGTCCGCGAAAAAATAAGTGCCAATTCCAAGGCCACCGTGGGCAGCCAGCGCGAGCTGGCCCTCGCTGCCTGATAAGCGAGTAGGCCCACTGTCAGCCCGGGATCGCCTCCGGCCCGGTGTCTGGCATCGTTAGGAGGCTCAACCGTTCGGCCCGGCCACGGGGCTGAGCGGGAAACCTCACAGTGGCTGGGCCCTTGGCGACTCGCCTGCGTGTCCGCCGGGGCCGAGAATCCCAGAGCAGGCTGCGCCCGGAGAAGCCTTGGCGCGATGGCGAAGGACGCGGGTTCGATTCCCGCCACCTCCACGTTCCGCCGGCGGCGGTGTCGTTCACGACACCGCCGCCGGCGTTTTCGTGCCCTCTCGCAGGGCGGGCCGTGGCCCGCCCGGCCGCCGGCGGGACGTCCGCCCGGCCTCCTTACGGGCATCTGATACCTGGTCGGGCATTGTTGGGTGCGGCCTGTCCCCGCCCGTGACCAGGAGGAATACGGCGATGCGCGTGCTAGTCGTCGAGAGCGAGCGGGCTCTCGCTGACCGGATCGCCGTCTCGTTACGTGGCAGCGACATGGCCGTCGAGGTGGTCCCGGACGGGGAGGAGGCGCTCCGCCGGCTGGCGCGGTCCCTGTACGACGTGATCGTCCTCGACGCCGACCCGCCCGCCGCCCGCGACCAGGAGATCGTCGGCTGGCTCTCCCGGCAGCCCGTGCGCGGCCGGCTGCTCATGCTCACCCCGGCGGGGGACGTGATGGCCCGGATCGAGGCGCTGTCCCAGGGCGCGGACGACTGCCTCGCCAAGCCGGTCGCCCTCGCCGAGCTGGTGGCGCGGGTGCGGGCGCTCGGGCGGCGGCGCGGCTGAGCGCGCCGGCGGTACGGCGGGCCGGGCCGCGGTGCCGGGCCGTACCGGCGGCCCGGCCTCGGGCCGGCCGCGGCGGTGCCGCTCCCGGCCGCCTGCGACGGCGTCTGTCCCGTGGCCGCTCCGCGGCGGTGCCGGCCCGGCCGCCCCACGGCCGGTCGGTGCCGGGCCGGCTCGCCGCGGGGTCAGTCCTGCTTCAGCTCGCCGAGGGTGACGGTCACCGAGGTCGTCGACCCGTCCGGCCGCTGCAGGTCCACCCGCACCCGGTCCCCGGGCTTGTGCGCGGCGAGCGCCTCGGACAGCTCCTGGGTGGTGGGGGTGGGGGTGCCGTCGATCGCGGTGATGACGTCGCCGGTGCGGATCCCGGCCCGCGCCGCGGCCTCGCCGCGGATCACCTCGACGATGCCCACCCCGGCCGGCATGCCGCCCCGGCCGACCACGGTCTGCACCCGGACGCCGAGGGCCGCCCGGCGGGTGTTCGTCACCTCGCCCTTGGTGATGATCTGCTGGGCGATGTCCTTCGCCGTGTTGCTGGGGATGGCGAAGCCGAGGCCCTGCGCCGTGCCGCCGCCGGTCTGCGGATCGGCGGCGACGAGCGTGGGGATGCCGATCACCTCGCCGGAGAGGTTGACGAGCGCGCCGCCGCTGTTGCCGGGGTTGATCGCGGCGGAGGTCTGGATCGCGTCGGTGATCGTGGCGCCGGGGGAGCCGCGCTCCTGCGGCTCGGTGACCGTGCGGCCGAGCGCGGAGATGATGCCCTGGGTCACGCTGCCGGAGAACCCGAGGGGGTTGCCCATCGCGAGCACGATCTGGCCGACCCGCAGCTTGCTGGAGTCGCCGAACGTCGCGGGGGCCAGGCCGGAGGGGTCGTCGACCTTGATGACGGCGAGGTCGCCCAGGGGGAACGACGACACCAGCCGGGCGCGGCGCGGCGCGCCGCCGGTGGCGAGCGTCACCTGGAACGTGGTGGCGTCGCCCACCACGTGGGCGTTCGTCACGATGTGCCCGGCGTCGTCGTAGACGACCCCCGAGCCGAGGCCGTCCCTGGTGTTGATCTGCACGATCGACGGCAGGACGCGGCCGATGACCTCCACATAGGCGCTCTCCAGCGCGGCCGCGGCCTCGGGCGCCGTGGAGGGGGTGGCCGTGGTCGCGGTGGGGGTGGCCGCCGTGGGGGAGGCCGCGGACGCGGGGGACGATGCGGTGCCCGGCGAGCCTGCGCCCGGCGCGCCCGCGGTGCCGCACCCGGTGAGTAGCACGAGGGCGAGCGCACCGGTGGAGATGAGCCTATGGGTCCTCATGTCAGGCTCCTTCCCGCGCGGATTGGCGGGGATGCGCCCGGCCCAGTGCGGCGTTCCTTACATGCCGGACAGATCTTCTTCTATCCTGCTATCGAGCCTGTGACCTGCAGTAATCGGAACATCCGTGGCCGAAGCGTGATGGACCAGCCGCCCAACGGGCGGGCCGCGTGACGTAGCCTGCCCACATGGCGGACGGCGGCGAGAACACGACCGGGCGCCCGGAGGCCGGGCGGCCCAGCACGTTCATCCCTTCCTACGACGCGCCGACGACACCCATGCCGAAGATCGATCCGGAGGACGCGCCGCCGGAACCCGGCGCCGAGCCGAGCGGCGCCCGGCCGGCCGCACGCCGTCCGAATCCGCCCGCGGCGGCCCCCGAGCCGCCCGGCCCCGCCCGGCCGGGCAGGCCCGCAGGGGGATCGGCCGCGCCGCGCCCGTCCCCGGCACGATCGTCCACCGCGCCGCCGGCGGCCCGACCCGCGGCGGCGCCGAGTTCGGGGCCGCCCGGAGCGCGCAGGCCGCCCGCCCCCCCCGGCGCCCAACCGCCGACGCTGGCCCAGGGGCGCCCCCGCCCCCCCCCGGGGCCGCCGCGCCCCCCGCCGCGCCGGGGGCGCCGCGTGCCCACCCCACGCCCACCCCCGGGCCCG
>QGUZ01000051.1 GCA_003242605.1 Actinomycetota bacterium | reverse complement strand
CGATGCCGGGCAGTTCCACCGGTCCCCACGCGATGCCGGGGAGCTCCACCGGTCCGCACCCGATGCCGGGGAGCTCCACCGGCTCGCACGCCATGCCGGAAAGTTCCACCGGTCCGCACCCGATGCCCGGGGCGGCGGATCCCGGCGGTCCCCGGTCGACCGGGCCGCACCCGGTCCCGCCGCACGGGGCCTCGCCGCGCCCGGCCGACCTCGACGAGGACGCGGCCCCGTCCGGCGGGCGGGACCGCAGGGCGACGATCCTGCTCGCGGCGGCCGCCGTGGCCGTGGTCGCGCTGGTGTCCGCGGTGGTGCTCGTGCTCATGCCGAACGACCCGGCCGAGCTGACCGAGAGCGGCGGCGGTGAGGAGACCTCCGAGGTCGCCGATCCGGAGACCACGGTCGTGCCGACCGTCGAGCCGAGCGCCTCGCCGCGGCGGTCCGAAGAGCAGCTCGCGGACGGCGAGGTGCCCGAGGGCTTCCGGGTCCGGACCGCGAACGGCGTCTCGGTCGCGGTGCCGGAGAACTGGCGGGTCTCCACCACCAGCCAGGTGGCCACGTTCGCCGGGGAGCGGAACTCCGGGCTGCGGATCCAGATCCGGCGGACCACCCCCGCGCCCACCGACGGCGGGATCGCCGAGCTGACCAAGGCCGAGGCGGAGGCCACCTTCAACGAGTACCTGCAGGTGCGCCTCGGGCGGGTGTCCTGGAAGGGCTGGAAGGCCAGCGAGTGGGAGTACACCTACACCGAGCTCAACCAGGTGCCCACCCACGTGGTCACCCGCCACGTCACGATCGACGCGGACACCGCGTACCTGATCACCTTCACCGCCCCCGAGAACCAGTGGGAGGAGCACCGGCGCACCCTCGCGGTGCTGTGGGCCACCTTCAAGCCCGCCCGGTGACGGCGCGCCGTCCGGGCCTCGCGGTGACACGGCCGACGCCGCGGCGCGGGCCCCGCCGCCGGGGCCCGCGCATGGTACGGCCGGGATGACCGCGCAGGGTACGGCCGGCCCGCGGTTCCGCGCCGGGGAAATTCGGTTATGGGCAGGTCATGAGTGATGTCAGACTTTGCCCATGACCGTTCTCTCCTCCGGCACCGCCCTCCCCCCGGACGTCGCGCGCATCCAGCGCCGGACCCTGGTCGTGCTGTGCACGGCCCAGATCGTGAGCGGCATCGGCGTCGCCGTGGGCGTGGCGCTCAGCTCGCTCGTGGCCGCTCGGCTCTCCGGCTCCGAGGCGATCGGCGGCCTCGCGGGCACGGCCGCGGTGCTGGGGGCGGCGCTGCTCGCGCTCCCCGTCGCCCGGCTCGGCACCCGGTCGGGACGGCGGGCCGGGCTCACCCTCGCCTACGGCACGGCGGCGCTGGGCGCGCTCGCCGCCACCGCCGCGGTGCCGCTGGGCTCCTGGCCGCTGCTGCTCGCCGGGCTCGTGCTGTTCGGAGGAGGCAGCGCGGGCAACCTCGCCGCCCGCTACTCGGCCGCCGACCTGGCGCCGCCGGGGAGCGCGGCGCGGCACCTGTCCCTGGTGGTGTGGGCGACCACGGTCGGCTCGGTCGCCGGCCCGAACCTCGCCGAACCGGCCGGGCGCGCGTTCGCCGCGCTGGGGCTGCCGGTGGACGCGGGCGGATTCGCGGTCGCCGCGATCATGTACCTGCTGTCGGCCGCGGTGATCGCCGCCGCGCTGCGGCCCGACCCGCTGCGCGTGGCCCGCTCGCTGCGTGCCGGTGAGGCCGGTGCCGCCGAGCCCGGCCCGGCCGGGAAGGGTACGGCCGGGAAGGGTACGGCCGGGAAGGGTGCCGCCGAGGAGGGCGGCCCGGCGGGCGCGCGCCGCCCGGGCACGCTGCGCCTGGGCTGGCGGGCGGTGCGCGACTCGCTCAACGCCCGGCGGGCGATCGCCGGGATCGCGGTGAGCCACACCGCGATGGTGTCGATCATGTCGATGACGCCGATCCACCTCGACCACGGCGGGGCGGCCATCTCGGTGATCGGCGTGGTGATCAGCGTGCACATCGCCGGGATGTACGTGTTCTCCCCGATCGTCGGCCGCCTCGCCGACCGGTTCGGCCGCACGCCGGTGCTGCTCGCCGGCATGGCGCAGCTCCTCGCCGCCACGGCGCTCGCCGGGAGCTCGGCCCCGCACGGGGTGGCCCAGGTGACCGCCGGGCTCTTCCTGCTCGGCACCGGCTGGTCGTGCGGCCTGGTGGCCGGGTCGGCGCTGCTCACCGAGTCCGCCCCGGTCGAGCGGCGCCCCGCCGTCCAGGGCCTGTCCGACCTGCTGATGAACGTCTGCGGGGCGGGCGGCACGGTGGTCGCCGGCCTGGTGGTCAAGTCCGCGTCGTACGGCGTGCTCGGCGCGGCCGTCGCCGTCCTCGTCGTCGCCGCCGCCTGCTGGCTCGCCGCGACCGGCCGCCGCGCTCACTTGGCGTCGGCGTAGCAGGTGACCGCGACCGCGCGCATCGGGAACCGCACCGGGGTGTCGCCGAACAGCAGCCGGGTGGCCTGCTCGGCGGCGCGCTCCACCAGCGCGCACACCTCCCCGGCGAGCTCGCGCGGGCAGTGCACCATCACCTCGTCGTGCTGGAAGAACACCAGCCGGGCCGGTTCGGGCAGCAGGCCGCGCAGCACGGCGAGCAGGGTGAGCGCCCAGTCGGCGGCCGTGCCCTGCACCACGAAGTTGCGGGTGAACCGGCCCCGCTCGCGGGCCGCGCGGGCGCCGTCGGGCCCGGCCACCAGCTCCCGCCAGCGCCGCGACGGCGGCGGGCAGGTACGGCCCAGCCAGGAACGCACCAGCCGCCCCTCCTCCCCCGCCCGGGCCGCCTCCTCCACGTACGCGTAGGCCTGCGGGAACCGCTTGCGCAGCACGGCGAGCAGCCGCACCGCGTCGCCGGACGCCCCGCCGTACATCGCGGACAGCAGCGCGATCTTGGCGCTCTCCCGGGCGCCGCCGAAGTCCCGGGCGAGCGCCGCGTACAGGTCGGTCTCGCCCGCGGCCCGAGCGAGGCCGCGGTCCCCGGAGATCGCGGCGAGCACCCGGGGCTCGAGCTGGGCGGCGTCGGCGACCACGAGCGTCCAGCCCTCGTCGGCGACCACGACCCGGCGCAGCGCCTTGGGGATTTGCAGCGCGCCGCCGCCGCTCGTGGCCCAGCGCCCCGACACCACGCCGCCGACCACGTACTCGGGGTGGAAGCGGTCGCCGCGCACCCACTGGTCGGCCCACGCCCAGCCGTGGAAGTTGTGCAGCCGGGCGAGCTCCTTGTAGGCGAGCAGCGGGGCCACGGCCGGATGGTCCACCTGCTTGAGCACCTGGGAGCGGGTGGACGGCAGCTCGATGCCGTGCGCCCGGAACGCCTTGAGGATCTGCTGCGGCGAGTCCGGGTTGACCGGGCGGCCGAAGGCGGCGCTCACCTCCTCGGCGAGGGCCTGCAGCCGGGCCGGGCGCCCGCCGTGCGGCGGCCTCGGCCCGAGCAGCTCGGTGAGCAGGGCGTCGTGCACGTCCCGCCGCCACGGCATGCCCTCGTGGGCCATCTCGGCGGCGGCGAGCGCGGCGGCCGACTCGGCGGCCACGAGCAGCCGGAACCGGCGCGGCTCGGCCGTGGCCGCGATGCGGCGCATCTGGTCGGCGTGGACCTCGGCGATCAGGTCGAGCTCGGACGGGCCGGGCCGGGCGGCGTCGCCGGCCGGCGTCCCGGCGGTACGGCGGGCCGCGCCGCCGTCGCCCGCGAGGCCGAGCGCCGCCGGGTCGAACAGAGCGGCCTGCGAGGCCTCGTCGCGGTGCGGCTGCGGGTCCTCGTCCGGCGGCACCGGCAGGCCGTGCAGCCGGGCGTACGCGGCGCGGGCCGAGCGGGGCTCGCCGTACCGGCCCGCGTAGCCGAGCAGCAGCGCCTCGGTGAGCGCGAGGTCGTGGCAGCGGCCCAGCCGCACCCCGGCGTCGAGCAGGGCCGGGTAGACGGCCCGGGTGTCCGCCCACACCCAGCGCGGCGCCTCGGCCGACTCCAGCTCGCGCAGGGCCGCGGGAAGATCGGCCACGCGGCGCGGCGGGCCGCCCCCGTCCCGGTCCCCGCCGAGCGGCCGGAGCGTGCCGCCACCGCGCTCCCCCGGTGCCACCGCGACGTCCACATCGCGATTCTCCCTCGCCTCTCTCCCGCCCGCGCCCGGGCCGGGCCGCCGGTTCCCGGGCGGGACGGCCGCGGCCGCTCGGGTCAGGGCGGCACGAGCGGGACGGCCACCTCGTCCTCGAGCGGCGGGTCGATCTCCTGGGCGCGGCAGCCGGTGGCCCCGAAGCAGCGGATGCGCAGCTCGGCCGGGGTCACCGAGACGTGCAGGAAGCTCTTGAAGAACGGCGGGGTGTCGTGGTCGGCGAGCTCCGAGACGTACCGGTGGAAGAGCTTGCCCACCGGCAGGTGGAACGGGAACGGCAGCGCGCCGAGCAGCCGGGCCGCCAGGCGCATGCGGCGGGTGATGCGCGGGCCGCCGCCGGCGTTCGGCCGGGGCGGGACGTTGCCGATCCGCGCCGCCATGATCTCGACCGCCTCCTCCGGGGTGAGGTAGAGCGACCGGATCCGCAGCCGCCTGCTGTAGATCAGGCTGTAGAACGACAGCGAGTCGCCGCGCAGCGGGTAGCAGCGGAAGTCGTCCTCGGCCACCCCGGCGACGTCCACCCGGGGGATGGTGTGCGTGGCGTGGGTGAACGCGCCGCCGCCGCCCGACACGATGTACTGGATCACCCGGTCCCCCACCCGCACCGGGTAGCGCTGGTAGTTGTGCACGTCGCCACCGATCGCCGCGACGTACCGGTGGGCCGGGTCGCGCACGATGTCGTCGACGGTGCCGCCGCCCTCGATCGGGCACGGGTGGTACTCGTTGTTCACGTAGATCGGCTTGCCGGTGACGAGCACCTTGGGCCGCGGGTCGGCGGAGATCCGGCGCAGCCAGGCGCCCTGCTCGGCGTCGATGCCGTTGGCGATCCCGGTGTCGATGCCGACCACGAGCAGCCGGTTCAGCTCGATCACCCAGTACGGCCCCGGCTGCCGGGCGGCCTGCTCCGGCCGGCCGCGGCGGGCCGCCGCCCTGGCGAATCGCTCCTCGTCGATCCGCTCCGGCTTGCGCCACAGCAGCCCGCGCAGCCCGCGCGGCGTGATCCCGTCGATGAGCGGCATACCGCAGAAGACGCGCATGAACCCGCCGAGGCCGTCGTACCAGTCGTGGTTGCCGGGGACGGCGTAGATGGGGGCCCGGTAGTCCTGGTACGGCCGGAAGAACTTGTCCTCGTACTCGTTGCCGGACCCGGCCGGGTAGACCACGTCGCTGGCGATGATCGCGAAGCCGGTGTCCGCGCCCACCTTGAGCATTACGGGCACCACCGCGTACTGCGAGGCGTCGCCCTCGCCGGTGTCGCCGAGGACGAGGAACGAGCAGGTGTCGCCGAGGTCGCGCCGGTCGATGCGGAAGTCCCCGTCGCCGTCGCGCTCGCGCAGCGCCGCGACCCAGCGGCGGCGGGCGGCCGGGGACGGGTCGCCGAACAGGTGGGCGATCACCTCGTTGCGGGACCGCCATAACGTCCGCGGGTTGAGCCAGGTGAAGCCGTGGCCGTCCGGCACGAGTTCGGCGAACGCGCCGATCCGGTCGCACTCCCACCCGGCGCCCAGTGCCGACGCGCGCGAGGAGGCCCGCCCGCCCCGCTCGGCGATCTCGGCGACATCGACCATGGCGTCAATCTTGACGCTGAACCGCCGGGCCCCGCGGGGAAACGCAAGATCCGCTTTTCTCGCGCGGCGAGCGGGGCGGGCACGGCCGGGAGTCCGGGAAGGCCGCCCGGACGCCTCCAGGGCCGCGCTGGGCCGCTCCGCGCCCGCCCTGCGCCCCGGCGGGCGGGCCGAGCGCGGCGAGCCCGGGCTCGCTCAAGCCGGACGGCCGCGCGGCGTTGACCCCGCTCGTGGCGCCCGCCGACTGACCTGGCGGCCCGGGCGGGTGTTCCCGGCGCACCCGCGAGGTGATCGCCGATCGCCCGCAGGCCGCCGCGGCGAACACCGCAATCCGGACGGCGAGGTTCACGGCGATCTCCCCCGCGTGGTCCCGCCGTAACGCGTGCGACCGGGGCCGCCGCCCCGCACACCCGTCGCGGCCCCTCAGACGGCCGCTCGGCGCCTCCCGGCGGCCTGCGAGGAGGGGGGAGACGGGTTCGCTCGCCGGGCCGCCCTCCGAGCGTTACAGGGGTCTCGCCGGCCACTCGGCGCGTGGTTCGGGGCGGCGCCTGCGCGCCGGCTCGGGCCCCGCGACCGCATCACCCCGCCGCGGCGGGTTGGGGCCCTGTTCCGCGTCCCCGGCCGGACCGGCGGCCCCGGGGCCGGTACGGCGCGGCGGCCCGGTTCCCCCGCCGGCCGGGCGATCGCCGTGATTTGAGAAAGCGGGAGGTGTCGTTGGGAGTGGAGGGGGCAGAACGGGAAGCGGAACCGTTAGGTTAGTCTTACCTAAGCGATCTGCCAGATTCGGGGGACGTCGTTGACCGAGAGCGAGCCACGGGCGAAGGGGTGTGACCACCCCACGGGTTGCCACACGGGGACAGTGCCGCTGTTCGCCAGCGCCACGGTCGGAGCGCGGTACTGGGTGCTGGTGGAGCACCCCGGCCCGTGGGCCCGCTCGGTGGCGGAGACCGCGCTCCCGGAGCCCGTCGCCGACCTCGTCGCCCGCGCCGGGGAGCTCGGCGTCCGGGTCCAGCTCATCCGCAGGCCCGGGGAGCGGCGTTCGCGCAGAGCGAACCCGGTTGCCGAGACGGCCGCCGCGACGGGCGGCGGCGACGCCGAAAAGCCCTTCCACGTGCTGGTCGCGTACGCCGTGGGCGACCGGCCGTGGCTCGCGGAGGGGTGGCTGGCGGACCTTAGGGATCTTGACCTGCGGTCTCTCGTGGCCGGAGCGGTCCCGGAGTCCTGCATACTGAAGGACGAGCCGGTATTTCTGGTCTGCACGCACGCCAAGCGCAACGCGTGCTGTGCCCGCATTGGACTTCCACTGGCGAGGGCACTGGGCGCGGAACTACCGGGCCTGGTATGGGAAACGTCACATGTTGGCGGCGATCGGTACGCCGCCAACCTCGTATGCTTGCCACACGGGCTTTACTACGGCAGCATGTCTCAGGCTGCTGCGATCGCGGCGGCGAGCGCGTACCGGCGCGGCGAGATCGTTCTCGACCGTTTCCGGGGGCGCGCAGGCATCCCTGAGCCACTGCAGGCCGCCGAGCACTTCGTCCGTTCCCTGACGGGGGAGCTCTCGGTAGGCGGAGTGGCCGTGGAATCCTCCAGGCCTGACGGCGACGCCACTGAGATCGTGATCTCCAGCGGCGGCGCACGGTATCGGGTTGTGGTCGAGCGCACGGTGTTCACCCCACCATGCGGCACGGCTTGCGCCGAGACGATCACCACCTACCGGTTGGCCTCACTGGACAGGCTCGACCCTGACCAGTACGCCCTGGCCTACAGCTCCCTCGGGAGCGGGGAACATCACGGCTAATTCCGGCGTTGGAAACAGGGACGCCAGTAAGCTCCAATGCGGCATAAATACGAAATACCTCTCAACCTAAGGTGGTTGTCTCATGTCTCAGGTACGTCGGCAGATCGCCCGCCCGCGCCCCAGTTGGGGATGGCAGGATCATGCCGCGTGCCGGGGAGAGGACCTTGTGCTTTTCTTCGGGCCTGATGGCGAGCGTCAGCCCGAGCGCGAGGTGCGCGAGCGCAAGGCCAAGGCCATCTGCGCCCAGTGCCCCGTCCGCATCGAATGCCTTGACTACGCCCTGTCGCGGCCGGAGAAGTACGGCACGTGGGGCGGCCTCAACGAGGACGAGCGGGCTTCCGAGCGCCGGCGTCGCATGCGTCGCGCGGCGAGCGCGGGCATCAGCGCTGCCTGAGTCCAACCCCGGCACACCCAGCTGCTTGTGATCATGTGGTCGCTCCGCGCGTGGGCGGCGGCCACATGGTCACCTTCGCCTGCCCCGCACCACCTCGCCTTCAACCGGTCCGCCACATCCGAGCCAGGCTCCTCCGGCACAGCGCTGCGATCCGGCCGGAGGGCGGGTCGAGGAGTTCATACCACCCTAAGCGCGATCGGAAACCGGTCTGAGGCGACGAAAATCGCGGCGGGGTAGGCGTTTCCGCCGCACCGGTCCTCACCGCCGCCTGGCGGATCGAGGTCACGGGCATCGGCAGACGGTACGGCACGAGCGGTCCGTACCGCGGGCCACCCGAGCGCCGCGCCGCCCGCGACCGCACGGGCCTGCGGTCCCGCCCGGGCGGCCGGCGCGGTCATGCGGGACCCCACCGGCGGCTCAGGCCATGGCCGGGACGTCTTGCGTCCCGGCCGCGCCGCCTCCCGCGATGACCCGCCGCCGCGTGCGCGGGCGTGCCCGCACCGCGGCCCTCGGCCGACTGCCGTCCCCCGGCGGCCGGGCAATCATCCTTCGCCGGCCCCGGCCCCCGCGCCGCCCCGGGCCCGCCCGGGCGGTCGCGGGAGGCCGGGGCCACGTGCGGGCAGCGGGATCAGGGACGGTTGCGGCCGCGCATCGCCTTGGTGATCACCTTCCACCGGCGGACCTGCTCCGCCCGCAGCCGCGCGTCGGTACGGCTCGCCATCCACTCGGCCTCGCGCCGCAGCCGCCGCCAGCTCTCCAGGCGGCGCGGCGGAAGCTCGCCGGACTCGATCGCGGCGAGCACCGCGCACCCCGGCTCGCTCTCGTGCGCGCAGTCGGAGAACCGGCAGCCGGCCGCGAGCTCGTCGACCTCGGCGAAGACGCGGCCGACCCCCTCGCCGGTCTCGTAGAGGCCGACCCGGCGGATGCCGGGCGTGTCGATGATCATTCCGCCCCCGGGGAGCGCGATGAGCTCGCGGTGCACGGTGGTGTGCCGCCCCCGGCCGTCGCGGGCCCGCACCTGCTGGGTCGGCATCACCTCCTCCCCGGCGAGCGCGTTGACGAGGGTGGACTTGCCCGCGCCGGACGGGCCGAGCACCACCGCCGTACGGGAGCCGCCGATGTGGCCGCGCACCGCCGCCACCCCCTCCCCGATCCGGGCGGCGACCGCGTGCACGGCCACGCCGGGCGCGGTCCGCGCCACCTCCGCCAGCAGCTCGGGCAGCGCGTCGCCGGCGAGGTCGGCCTTGGTGATGAGCACGACCGGGGTGCCGCCGCTCTCCCAGGCGAGGGCGAGCAGCCGTTCGATCCGGCCGAGGTTCGCCGGATCGGGGCCGTGGCGGGCCGGCTCGGCGACGAAGACCACGTCGACGTTGGCGGCGAGCACCTGCCCGGTGGAGTCGCCGGACGGGCCGCCGCGCGAGGGCCGGGCGACGCCGCCGCGCACGATCGCGGTGCGGCGCGGCAGCACCTTTGCGAGCTCGAGGCCGCCGGCCACGTCCGCGGCCGGGAGCGGGGCGAGCGCGACCCAGTCCCCCACGCACGGCAGCGCGACCGGGTCGTCGGCCGCGGCCCGGCGCACCCGGGCGCCGAACCGCACGCGACGGGGACCGTCGGCGGTGATCACCTCCGCGGCGCCGCGGTCGACGCGGGCCACGCGGGCCGGGACGGTCCCGGCGGGAAGGTGTGCGGCGAACGACTCGGTCCAGCCGAGGCCACGAAGATCGGAATCGGAAACGGTCAACGTAGGACACCCTTCGGGAGGAACCGGGTGCCCTGCGTGCTCAGTTCCGGCGGGCACCCGGGAGGACGGACGTACAGACGGGCATGCCGGCTCCGGCCCGCATACGTCCTCACCTCCCTCCGGTTCCGCGCCTGCCGCGACGACAGCAGGACGTTAGCCACCCCGGCTTCCGGGCGGCAACCCGATTTTCGCCGCACGTCCCGCCACCGCGATCAAGCCCGCGCCCGCCGGGCGGCGGCGACGCCGACGCCCCGCCCACCACGGACGGGCCGGGTGGCCGGGGCGCTGTGCGGATGTCCGTACGTCAGGCGTCGAGGCCCGGCGTGGGGAACTTCGCGGTGAGCTCGCTCACCTCGGCGTGCACCCGGGCGATCGTCTCCTCCGCGTCGCCCTTGGCGAGCGCGGTGATGACCTCGTCCATCCAGGCGGCGATCTGCCGCATCTCCGGCTCGCGCATGCCGCGGCTGGTCACCGACGGGGTGCCGATGCGCAGACCCGACGGGTCGAACGGCTTGCGCGGGTCGAACGGCACGGTGTTGTAGTTCGCCTCCAGGCCGGCCCGGTCGAGGGCCTGCGCGGCCGGCTTGCCGGCGACTCCCTTGGAGGTGAGGTCGATGAGGATGAGGTGGTTGTCCGTGCCGCCGGACACCAGGTCGAAGCCGCGGGCGAGCAGCTCGTCGGCGAGCGCCTGCGCGTTCGCCACGATCTGGTGCGCGTAGGCCTTGAACTCGGGGGTCGCCGCCTCCTTGAGCGCCACCGCGATCGCCGCGGTGGTGTGGTTGTGCGGGCCGCCCTGCAGGCCGGGGAAGACGGCCTTGTTGAGCGCGGCCGCGTGCTCGTCGGAGTCGGTGAGCAGCATCGCGCCGCGCGGGCCGCGCAGCGTCTTGTGCGTGGTGGTGGAGATCACATCGGCGTGGCCCACCGGGCTGGGGTGGGCGCCGCCCACCACGAGGCCCGCGATGTGCGCGATGTCCGCGACGAGCACCGCGCCGACCTCCTGGGCGATCTCGGCGAACGCCTTAAAGTCGATGATGCGCGGGATCGCGGTGCCGCCCGCGAAGATCAGCTTGGGCCGGTGCCGCAGCGCGAGCTCGCGGACCTCGTCCATGTCGATCCGGCCGGTGTCGCGGCGCACGCCGTACCGCACCGCGTTGAACCACCTGCCGGTGACCGACACCGTCCAGCCGTGGGTGAGGTGGCCGCCGAACGGCAGGCCCATGCCCATGACCGTGTCGCCCGGGTTGGCGAACGCCGCGTAGACGGCGAGGTTGGCCGGCGATCCCGAGTACGGCTGCACGTTGGCGTGCCGCACTCCGAACAGGGCCTTGGCGCGCTCGATCGCGAGCGTCTCGATCTGGTCGATGACCTGCTGGCCCTCGTAGTAGCGCCGTCCGGGGTATCCCTCGGAGTACTTGTTGGTCAGCACGGTTCCGGTCGCCTCGAGGACCGCCCGCGAGACGTAGTTCTCCGACGGGATGAGCTTGACGGTGTCGGCCTGACGCCGCTCCTCCGCCTTGATCAGCTCAAAAATCTCCGGATCGACGGTTGCAAGGGATCTCTCAGCCACTGCGCCTTCCTCAATACTCGTCCCCGTGCCGTGGTGGACCCAGGCGCACGGCCCCCACGTGGTTTCGCTCCCCGGTGGTGCCCCACCTTGCGACGCGCCCGCGCGGGCGCGTCAGCGCCAGTCGCGACCCTTTAGACGATAGCGGACGCCGCGAGGCGCACGACCACGGGTTTTCCCCTGACGCCGCGGGCGTCACCTGCTTCGTCCTACTTCCTCGTTACCTTTCCTATTTACCTTCATTGCACCGGATGGCCGCAGCCGACCCCCTCTGTACCGAACCGTGGCCGGCGTCACGACCGGGGCGGTTGCGGCAAAGGTGTCCAGAGTGTGGACCCATCGTTGGACAACCGCGGGCCGCAAGGTATCGTCGAGGCATGCCCGTGGACCCGCTTCTCGTCGTGCGCCGTCACGTCGACTTCCAGCGTGTCCGCAGCGCCATCTGTATCGACGCCCGCTGACGGTCGCCCATCTTCGACTTCTGGGCGCGTGGCAGGCGTCTTTCTTCATGCCCTCATTCCGCCCGGGGCTCAACGGTGAGCCGGGAGGACCGGCCGAGCCGCGCGCCAATCAAACCGGACATTACCCCCGGAGAAGGACGCGCTATGACAATCCCGGTTAGGTCCGCGAGCCGCCACCACAAGCGCCCGCGCGGCGAGGGCCAGTGGGCGCTCGGCTACCGCGAGCCGCTGAACAAGAACGAGGAGCTCAAGAAGAACGACGACGGGCTCAACGTCCGGCAGCGCATCATCGACATCTACAGCAAGCGCGGCTTCGACTCCATCGACCCCGCCGACCTGCGCGGCCGGTTCCGCTGGTACGGCCTGTACACCCAGCGCCGCCCCGGGATCGACGGCGGCAAGACCGCGGTGCTCGAGCCGGAGGAGCTCGACGACCGCTACTTCATGCTCCGCATCCGCATCGACGGCGGCCGGCTCACCGTGGACCAGCTCCGCACCATCGCCGACGTGTCCCGCCGGTACGCCCGCGGCACCGCCGACATCACCGACCGGCAGAACATCCAGCTGCACTGGGTGGAGATCGAGTCGGTGCCCGCGATCTGGGAGGCGCTGGAGCGGGTCGGCCTCGACACCACCGAGGCCTGCGGCGACACGCCGCGCGTCATCATCGGCTGCGCGCTCGCCGGCATCGACGCCGACGAGACGATCGACGCCACCCCGCAGATCGTCGACATCCGCGACCGGTACATCGGCGACAAGGCGTTCTCCAACCTGCCGCGCAAGTTCAAGACCGCGGTGAGCGGCTGCCCGGCGCACTGCACCGTGCACGAGATCAACGACGTGGCGTTCGTCGGCGTGGTGAACGAGGACGGCGAGCGCGGCTACGACCTGTGGGTCGGCGGCGGCCTGTCCACCAACCCGATGCTCGCCAAGCGGCTCGGGGTGTTCGTCGCGCCGGAGCGGGTGCACGAGGTGTGGGCGGGGGTCGCGGGCATCTTCCGCGACTACGGCTACCGGCGGCTGCGCCACCGCGCCCGGCTCAAGTTCCTCGTCAACGACTGGGGCGTCGAGCGGTTCCGCGAGGTGCTGGAGCGCGAGTACCTCGGGTACGCGCTGCCCGAGGGCCCGCCGCCCGCCCCGCCGCGCGGCGGCCGCCGCGACCACGTCGGCGTGCACCGGCAGAAGGACGGCAACTTCTACGTCGGGTTCGCCCCGCGGGCCGGCCGGCTCGACGCCGACAAGCTCGACCTGATCGCGGACATCGCCGAGCGGCACGGCTCACACCGGGTGCGCACCACCACCGAGCAGAAGATGGTGATCCTCGACATCGCCCCGGACAAGGTGGACGGCGTCGTCGCCGAGCTGGAGGCCGCCGACCTGCCGGTGCACCCGAGCACGTTCCGCCGCGGCACGATGGCCTGCACCGGCATCGAGTTCTGCAAGCTCGCGATCGTCGAGACCAAGGCCACCGCGAGCCGCCTCATCGACGAGCTGGAGCGGCGGCTGCCCGGCTTCGCCGAGCCGCTCACCATCAACGTCAACGGCTGCCCGAACTCCTGCGCCCGCATCCAGACCGCCGACATCGGCCTCAAGGGCCAGCTCGTCATCGACGAGGAGGGGCGGCAGGTCGAGGGCTTCCAGATCCACCTCGGCGGCTCGCTCGGCGTCGACTCCGGATTCGGCCGCAAGGTGCGCGGCCTGAAGACCACGGCGAAGGCGCTGCCCGACTACGTCGAGCGCGTGGTGCGCAACTACGAGAAGCAGCGCCACGAGGGCGAGACGTTCGCCGAGTGGGTCCAGCGCGCCGACGAGGCCGACCTGCGATGAGTGAGCGCGCCGTCCCGTACCACTGCCCGTACTGCGGCGAGGAGGACCTCGAGCCGTACGAGGGCGACGGCGGCTGGTACTGCCGCTCGTGCGCCCGGGCGTTCCGGCTCAAGTTCCTCGGCATCGGGGTCCGGTCGTGACCGCCGGCCGGACCCGCGCCGCCCGCCTCCCCGCCGCCGCTCATCCGGCCGCCGCTCACCCGATAGCCCGCCGTACCCGGGCCCGCCGCCGTGCCCGCGCGGCGGGCGGGCCCGCGCGCCCGTCGCAGGACCGCCGGTGACCACCGGCCGCGACGCACGCGTCCCGAGACTTCCCCGAGACCCACACGCAGTGAGGAGTGCCTGGACATGACCCTGGTGGACATCGAGGCGGACCTGCGCACCAAGCGTGCCGCGCTCGACCTGCGGCACATCGCCGAGTCCGCCGCCGCCTACCTCGAGGACGCGCCCGCCCTCGAGATCATCCGCTGGGCCGCGGCGACCTTCGGCGACCGCCTGTGCCTCACCTCGTCGATGAGCGACGCGCTCCTCATCGACCTGGTCAGCCGGGTCAAGCCGGGTTGCGACGTGCTGTTCATCGACACCGGCTACCACTTCGCCGAGACGATCGGCACCCGCGACGCGGTCAAGCAGGTCTACGACGTCAACGTGATCGACGTGCTGCCCAGCCGCACCGTCGAGGAGCAGGAGCGCGACCTCGGGCCGCGGCTGTACGGGCGCAACCCGGACCTGTGCTGCTACCTGCGCAAGGTGGAGCCGCTCAACCGGGCGCTCGAGCCGTACCTGGCGTGGATCTCCGGCATCCGCCGCGACGAGGCGCCCACCCGGGCGAACGTGAAGGTGGTCGAGTGGGACGCCAAGCGGCAGATGGTGAAGGTGAACCCGATCGCCAAGTGGACGCAACAGGACGTCGACAACTACATCGCCGACAACGGGGTGCTGGTCAACCCGCTGCACTTCGACGGCTACCCGTCGATCGGCTGCGCGCCGTGCACCCGGCGGGTGGCCGAGGGCGAGGATCCGCGCAGCGGCCGCTGGGCGGGCCTCGGCAAGATCGAGTGCGGTATCCACACGTGACCGCCCCGCTGATCGCCGTCGCGCACGGGTCCCGCGACCCGCGCGCGGCCGCCACCGTGCGCGCCCTGCTCGACCGGGTACGGCTCGCCCGCCCCGGCCTGCCGGTGCGCGAGTCCTACCTCGACCACGCCCCGCCCACCCCGGCCCGGGTGCTGTCCGGGCTGCCCGAGGCGGTGGTGCTCCCGCTGCTGCTCACCGCCGCCTACCACAGCCGGGTGGACATCCCGCAGGCGCTGCGCGAGGTGCGCGGCACCCGGATCCGGTACGGCGAGACCCTCGGGCCGCACCCGCTGCTGGTGCGGGCGCTCGAACGGCGGCTCGCCGAGGCCGGGGTGGCCGTCGGCGACCCGGAGGAGGTGGCGCGCACCGCGGTGGTGCTCGTCGCGGCGGGGTCGAGCGACCGCCGGGCGAACGAGGTGATCGCGCGGATCGCGCGGCGCTGGGCGCGCGAGCGCGGCTGGTGGGCGGTGGCGCCCGCGTACGCGTCGGCCGCCGGGCCGCGGCCCGGCACGGCCGTGGCACGGCTGCTGCGGGCCGGGGCGCCGCGCGTGGTGGTCGCGCCGTACCTGCTCGCACCCGGGTACTTCGCCGACCGGGTGCGCGGCGAGACGCTCGCGGCCGGGGCCGCCGCGGTGGGCGGCGTGCTCGGGGCCGCGCCGGAGCTCGCCGCGGTCGTGCTCGAGCGCTACGACGAGGCCCTCGCGGCCGGGCCGCTCGCCGTACCGGCCTGACCCGGCCCGCCGTACCCGGTCACCGGTGCCGCGGCGGCGGAGGCGGCGGGGGCGGGACCCGGCCCGCCGGTCCCGGGCCGCGCTCCACGCCGAGCGAGTGGCGGAAGTGGTGCTCGATGCCACGCCCGGTGAGGCGGCCGCGGCGCTCCAGCAGCCAGTCGCTCCACGCGAACCAGGCGCGCCGGATCGGGTCGGCGTGCGCGTCGCCCAGCACCTTGACATCGCCCATGATCGCGTAGGCGCGCACCCGCACCTTGGGGGCGTTCCGGCCGGTGGGCGCCTCGTCCACCTTGACCTTCTTGTCCCCCATCACCGCGACGCCGTCGAGATCGACGTCCACGCCGTCCGGCACTATGATCTTGACATCGCCCATCACCGAGACCGCCGTGATGTCGATCTCGTTGCCGCGCACCTCGGCCTCGCGCAGGTCGATCACGACGTCGCCCATGACCGCGCAGGCGCCGATCTCCTGATCCACGCGCCACTTGCCGCGCCGCTTGGTGTCACCCATGACCGCGACGAACCATCGCCGCCGCCGGCCCTCGGGCCGCGGGACCGGCGCGGGCGCCGGGCGCACTCCGGGGTCGGGCAGGTCGGCGGTCACCTGGGCCAGCTCGCGGTAGGTGACGGCGAGATAGGCCGCCTCGGTGCGTTCGGTCAGCTCGGCGAGGGTCAGCCGGCCCTCCACGGAGGCCTGGCGCAGCCGCTCGACCACGGCCTCCCGCTCGGCGTCCGAGACACGCAGTTCGCCGGGGTCGCTCATGCCCCTAAATCTAGGCCGTCCGCCGCGGATATCCACTCCTCCGCAAGGAGGAAATCCCCCTGGTACTCCAGGTCGGAATCGCGCAACGTATCGGTCGGCGATCGTTTTCCGAAACGACGTTTCCGGCCGGGGCGCAAGTGCGCGACCCTGGCCGGGGACCGGCCGCTCCGGCGCGCGCCACCTCGCGTCCGAAGCCGTCCTGGCACCCCACGCGACGCACTGTTCGCACCGGGTATTGCGATGGATGATGAAAAGTGCTCAAAAGATCGCTCGACGCCAACGGAGGCTCACGTGAGCGAGGGAACGACGCAGCGCACGGAAAGCGGATTGATCGTCGTCTCCGGCGGTGGGCCGGGCACCCGCGGCCATGCCACCCACGAGGTCGTCAACCAGGTCCCGCCGCTCGTCGGCCACGACGTGTCCGCCGACGCCGCGCTGCTCGACGCGCTGACGCGGGAGGGCGCCGACTGGGCGGTCGGTGAGCTGCACCGCCTGGGCGTGCTCGCCGGCACCGAGAAGGCGCAGGAGTGGGGCAGGCTCGCCAACGAGTACCCGCCGGTGCTGCGCACCCACGACCGGTACGGTCACCGCGTCGACGAGGTCGAGTTCCACCCGGCCTGGCACGAGCTGATGAGCGTGGCGGTCGACCACGGCCTGCACGCCGCGCCGTGGGTGTCCGCCCGGCCGGGCGCGCACGTCGCCCGCGCCGCCAAGTTCTACGTGTGGTCCCAGGTCGAGTACGGCCACCACTGCCCGATCTCGATGACCTACGCCGCGGTCGCCGCGCTGCGGCACTCCCCCGCCCTCGCCGCCCAGTGGGAGCCGCTGCTCGCCTCGCGCACCTACGACTTCGGGCTGCGCCCGCCGATGACCAAACGCGGCGTGATCGCCGGCATGGCGATGACCGAGAAGCAGGGCGGCTCGGACGTGCGGGCCAACACCACCGTCGCCGAGCCGCTCGGCGACGGCACGTACGCGCTCACCGGCCACAAGTGGTTCTGCTCCGCGCCGATGAGCGACGTGTTCCTCGTGCTCGCCCAGGCCCCCGGCGGCCTGTCCTGCTTCCTGCTGCCGCGGGTGCTGCCCGACGGCACCCGCAACGCGATGCGGCTGATGCGGCTGAAGGACAAGCTCGGCAACCGGTCGAACGCCTCGGCCGAGGTGGAGTTCGAGGGCGCGATCGCCCACCTCGTCGGCGAGGAGGGCCGGGGCGTGCGCACCATCATCGAGATGGTGAACATGACCCGGCTCGACTGCGTGATCGGCTCGGCCGCGCAGGCCCGCCAGGGCGTGGTGCAGGCGGTCCACCACGCCACGCACCGCCGCGCGTTCGGCCGCCCGCTGGTCGAGCAGCCGCTCATGCGGAACGTGCTCGCCGACCTCGTGCTCGAGTCGGAGGCGGCGACCACGCTGATGATGCGCCTCGCCGGGGCCGTCGACCGCGGCGTGCGCGGCGACGCCGCCGAGGGGGCGTTCCGCCGCCTCGCGCTCGCCGCGGCCAAGTACTGGGTGTGCAAGCGCGCCCCGATGCACGCGGCCGAGGCGATGGAGTGCCTGGGCGGCAACGGCTACGTGGAGGAGTCGGGCATGCCGCGGCTGTTCCGCGAGTCGCCGCTCAACGGCATCTGGGAGGGCTCCGGCAACGTCGCCGCGCTCGACGTGCTGCGCGCCCTGTCCCGCGAGCCGGACGCCGTCGACGCGTACTTCGCCGAGGTCGGCGAGGCCCGGGGCGCCGACCCGCGGCTCGACGACGCCGCCGAGCGGCTGCGCAAGCTGCTCGCCTCGCCCGCCGAGACCGACGCGCGCCGCATCGCCGAGGAGATGACGCTCGTGCTGCAGGGCTCGCTCCTGGTACGGCACGCCCCGCCGGCGGTCGCCGACGCGTTTTGCGCCTCCCGGCTGTCCGGCGACTGGGGCCGCGCGTTCGGCACCCTGCCGTCCGGGCTCGACCTGGACGCGATCATCGACCGCGGCCGGACCACCCCGGCCCGCTAGCTCCGCGGCCGCCGCACGCGCCGGTCCCCGGCGTGGAACGCTCCCGGGCGGTGCCGGCCGCCCGGGGGCCGTCCCGCCCCGGGGTCGGGCCCGGCGGCCGCGCGGGCCGGCGGCTGGGCCGCCGCGCTGCACGACCCGCAGGTGTCGGCCGCCCTGCGCGCCATCCACGGCGACCCGGCCCGGCCGTGGACCGTCGAGGGGCTGGGCCGCCGGGCGGGGCTGTCCCGCGCCGCGTTCGCCCGCCGGTTCACCCGGCTGGTCGGGCGGCCGCCGCTCGCCTACCTGACCTGGTGGCGGCTGACGCTCGCCGCCCGGCTGCTGCGGGGCGGCGACGCCCCCGTGCACACGGTCGCCCGGCAGGTCGGCTACGCCTCGCCGTACGCCTTCACCCACGCCTTCAAGCGCCAGTACGGCGTGCCGCCCGGCGCCTACCGGACTGCCGCCGCGCGGCCTCCGGAGATCCGGCCGCCGCCTCCGGCGCGCGGCGCGGTCACCGGCCGCGGCCGGACCGCCCCGGCCGGGTAGCCGGGGGCCAAGAATTCGATCTCGGTGCGTGGGTCGCCGCACCGCGGCGATCGCCCGGCGCGTATGTTCGGCAGTGGCATCCAAAAGTCCGCCAGTACGCAACTGAGGAAAGGACTCGTCCATGGCGACCACGCGCACTGCGACGACCCAGTGGAAGGGCGCGCTGCTCGACGGCTCCGGGACGGTCTCGCTCGACAGCTCCGGCGTGGGCACCTTCGAGGTGACCTGGCCGTCCCGCGCCGAGGAGCCGAACGGCAAGACCAGCCCGGAGGAGCTGATCGCGGCGGCCCACTCGTCGTGCTTCTCCATGGCGCTGTCGAACGGCCTCGCCAAGGCCGGCACGCCGCCGCAGACGATCGAGACCAAGGCCGAGGTCACCTTCCAGCCGGGCCAGGGCATCACCGGCATCGTGATCTCGGTGCGGGCCCAGGTGCCGGGCATCTCCGCCGAGGAGTTCCAGAAGGCGGCCGAGACCGCGAAGGCGAACTGCCCGGTGAGCAAGGCCCTCGCGGGCACCACGATCACCCTCAACGCCGAGCTGATCGGCTGATCGCGTGTGGCCGGGCCGGGGGCCGCCCGGCCCGGCCGGCCTCGATCGTTTTGCCGTCCCGGCGGCCATCGCCGATACTCTCGCCACCATCAGTGCACGAACCGTGAGATCGTGGGGTACGGACGGCCGTCGATGGACGAGGACGATGAGGGTTGATGCGTGAGGTATGGCCCGGGGAGCCCTACCCCCTCGGTGCGTCGTGGGACGGCGTGGGCACCAACTTCTCCCTGTTCTCCGAGGTGGCCGAGCGGGTGGAGCTGTGCCTGTTCGACGACGACGGCACCGAGACCCGGGTCGAGCTGACCGAGGTGGACGCGTTCGTCTGGCACGGCTACCTGCCCGGGGTGATGCCGGGCCAGCGGTACGGCTACCGCGTGCACGGCCCCTACGACCCGGCGGCGGGCCACCGGTGCGACCCCGCCAAGCTCCTCCTCGACCCGTACGGCAAGGCCGTCCAGGGCGGCGTGGTGTGGCACCCGGCCCTGTTCTCCTACGACCTGGCCGACCCCGAGCGGCGCAACACCGACGACAGCGCACCGTACATGCCAAAGAGCGTGGTGATCAACCCGTTCTTCGACTGGGGCGACGACCGGCCGCCGCGCACGCCGTACCACGAGACCGTGATCTACGAGGCGCACGTGCGCGGCCTCACCAAGCTCCACCCGGCGGTGCCGGAGGAGCTGCGCGGCACCTACGCCGGGCTCGCCCACCCGGCGGTGATCGACCACCTGCTCAGCCTCGGGGTGACCGCGGTCGAGCTCATGCCGGTGCACCAGTTCGTGCCCGAGCACGCGCTGGTGCAGCGCGGGCTCACCAACTACTGGGGCTACAACACCATCTGCTACCTCGCCCCGCACAACGCCTACAGCGCCTCCGGCGACCGCGGCGAGCAGGTGCAGGAGTTCAAGGCGATGGTGAAGGCCCTGCACGCGGCGGGCATCGAGGTGATCCTCGACGTGGTGTACAACCACACCGCCGAGGGCGACCACCTGGGGCCGACGCTGTCGTTCCGCGGCATCGACAACGCCGCCTACTACCGGCTGCACGAGTCCGACCGGCGCTACTACCTCGACTACACCGGGTGCGGCAACTCGCTCAACGTGCGCTCGCCGCACGCGCTGCAGCTCATCATGGACTCGCTGCGGTACTGGGTGCTGGAGATGCACGTCGACGGCTTCCGGTTCGACCTCGCCGCGGCGCTCGCCCGCGAGCTGCACGACGTCGACCGGCTCAGCGCGTTCTTCGACCTCATCCAGCAGGACCCGGTGATCTCCCAGGTGAAGCTCATCGCCGAGCCGTGGGACGTGGGGCCCGGCGGGTACCAGGTCGGCAACTTCCCGCCGCTGTGGACCGAGTGGAACGGCCGGTACCGGGACACCGTGCGCGATTTCTGGCGGGGCAACTCCTCCACGCTGCCGGAGTTCGCCTCCCGGCTCACCGGCTCCTCCGACCTGTACGCCACCTCCGGGCGGCGCCCGGTCGCCTCGATCAACTTCGTCACCGCGCACGACGGGTTCACCCTCACCGACCTGGTCTCCTACAACCACAAGCACAACCTGGCGAACGGCGAGGACAACCAGGACGGGTCCGACGACAACCGGTCGTGGAACTGCGGCGCGGAGGGCCCGGTCGACGACCCGGAGATCAACCGGCTGCGGCGGCGGCAGCGACGCAACTTCCTCGCCACGCTGTTCGTGTCCCAGGGCGTGCCGATGCTGCTCGCCGGCGACGAGTTCGGCCGCACCCAGCACGGCAACAACAACGCCTACTGCCAGGACAACCCGATCTCCTGGGTGGACTGGTCGCTCGCCGAGACCGAGGCCGACCTGCTCGAGTTCGTCCGCGAGCTGTCCCGGCTGCGGCGCGAGCACCCGGTGTTCCGGCGGCGCCGGTTCTTCCACGGCCGCCCCGGCACCGACGGCAAGGGCGACATCGTCTGGCTCACCCCGTCCGGGCGGGAGATGAGCGAGGAGGACTGGCGGATCGGGTACGCCAAGTCGCTCATGGTCTACCTCAACGGGCAGGCGATCACCGAGCCCGGGCCGCGCGGCGAGCGGATCACCGACGACTCGTTCCTGCTGCTGATCAACGCGCACTACGAGGACCTGCCGTTCACGCTGCCGGCCTCCGACTTCGGCGCGAAGTGGGAGACCGTGCTCGACACCGCCGACGAGGGGCCGCGCGACGCCCGGCACCGCGGCGAGACCTGGCCCGCGGGCGCGCAGGTCCCGGTCACGGCCCGCTCGCTGCAGATCCTCCGCCTCGCCGACGAGCCGCGGGCGCCCGCCGCCGGCTGACCTCCGCGCCGGGCCGCGCCCGGCCTGTGGAATCGTGGAGGGGTGCGTCGAATCCTTCCCGAACCCACCGCCGGCCCGCTCGGCGACGCCGAGATCGTCGCCGCCTACGCCTGCCCGGACAAGGAGTGGCTGCGCGTCAACATGGTGGCGAGCGCGGACGGCGCGGCCTGGCTCGACGGCCTCTCCGGCGGGCTGTCCGGCCCCGGCGACCGCCGGGTCTTCGGCGTGCTGCGCGGCCTCGCCGACGTGATCCTCGCCGGCGCGGCCACCGTGCGCGGCGAGGGGTACCGCCCCGCCCGGCCCCGGCCCGCGTGGGAGCCGCTGCGCGCGGGCCGCCCGCCCGCCCCGCCGATCGCCGTGGTCACCCGGCGGCTCGACCTCGATCTCGACGCGGAGCTGTTCACCGACGCCCCGCCGTACGCCCGCACCATCGTGATCACCACCGCGGCCGCTCCGGAGGAGCGGCGGCGGGCGGCCGCGGAGCGGGCCGAGGTGATCGTCGCCGGGGAGGACCGGGTGGACGTGCGGCGCGCCGTGGCCGCGCTGCACCACCTCGGCCACCGCCATATCCTGTGCGAAGGAGGCCCGCGGCTGAACGCCCAGCTCGTCGCCGCGGGGCTCGTCGACGAGCTGTGCCTCACGATCAGCCCGATGCTGGTCGGCGGGAGCGCGGCCCGCATACTCGACGGGACGTCTTCCCCCACCGGGCTCCGCCTGGCTCACGTCCTCGAGGACGACGGGTTCCTGTTCTGCAGATACGTGAGACCGGACTGAGGGAGGACGCATGAGCCCCGACCGCCCGCCGGGCCCGGACCCGGCCGATCCCGGCACCGGCCCCGGCGACCCGGGCGTCGCCGGGCTCGCCCGCGCCCTCCCGGTCGCGCCGCCGGTGGCGCCGATGCTCGCCAAGGCGGTGCGCACGCTGCCCGCCCAGGACGGCTCGCTGCTGTACGAGCCCAAGTGGGACGGCTTCCGCTGCATCGTGTTCCGCGCCGGGGACGCCGTGTACCTCGGCAGCCGCAACGAGCGGCCGTTCACCCGCTACTTCCCGGAGCTGGTCGCGGCGGTCCGCGCCGAGCTGCCGGAGCGCTGCGTGATCGACGGCGAGATCGTGCTGCGCCGCGGCGGCGCCCTCGACTTCGACGCGCTGCAGCAGCGCATCCACCCGGCCGCCTCCCGGATCCGGATGCTCGCCGAGCGGACCCCGGTCACCTTCGTCGCCTTCGACCTGCTCGCCCTCGGCGACGAGAACCTCATGGACCGCCCGTTCGCCGAGCGCCGGCGGCTCCTCGCCGAGGCCCTTGCCGGGGCCGGCGACCGGGTACGGCTCACGCCGATCACCGCCGACGAGGCGCTCGCCGCCTGGTGGTTCGAGCGCTTCGAGGGCGCGGGCCTCGACGGGGTCGTGGTGAAGCGCCGGGACCTCGGCTACCAGCCCGACCGGCGGGTCATGGTCAAGGTCAAGCACGAGCGCACCGCCGACTGCGTGGTCGCCGGCTACCGCGAGCACAAGTCCGGGCCGGTCGTCGGCAGCCTGCTGCTCGGCCTGTACGACGAGGCCGGGCGGCTGCACCACGTCGGGGAGGCCGCCTCGTTCCCGATGCGGCGGCGCGCCCCCGGCGGGGGGGCGCTCCCCCCGCCCCGCACCGCCGAACCGCCGAGCGGCGCGCCGGCCGGGACGGCGGGTGGGGGGGGGCG
>QGUZ01000343.1 GCA_003242605.1 Actinomycetota bacterium | reverse complement strand
ACGATGTAGCCGCGCCCGAGGTAACCGGCGATCGTCTTCGCCTTAGCGGGCGACTCGACGATCACCAGCCGGGTTCCGTCGGCCTTCCCGTCCTTGGCTGGCACGCTACTTCCTACCTCGCTTGCTCTCGCTCCCGGCGGCCCACGCCGGGTCCGCCGGGAATCCTCGCCCGGGTGTCGCTAACCAGGGTTCCCTCCCACTCGGGTTACCCCAACCCCTCCCGGAAACTCCACTCCCATAGATATTCACGAGGGAGCAGAATAGAGCCCAGAGGGTTCCGTAGTCCCGCAGGCCACCTCTGGGAGACTAATCGCTGTGGTCGAGTACTCCTACCTTGATCTGTACTTCCCGCGAGGTACCTCCCGGGAGGAGACCCGCAAGGTCCTCACCGATCACGCGGAGTACGGTGACTGGGAACTGTACCGGCTGAGACGTTATCCCGACGGCAGAAGGCACGTCCGGCTGCGGCGGAAGATCATCAGGGTGGTCCGCACGATGTGATCGTCGTTGATCGTTCCCGCGCGGCTCTGCCGGAGCGATCCTCCTCCGCGGCGCCGTCCCGGTCCGTATTCTGTCCCCGATCGCCCGAGTATAGGGAATAGCGCGCCGCGGTGTGATATCGCCGCGGAGAAGGGCTTTGCCCGTCCCGGGCCGCGCCCCCGGAACGGGCAAAGCGCTTGGGGAGCCGGCCGCGCCCCGAGCGGACGCGGCCGGGCGGCTCATGCCGCCGAGTGCCGCCGTGCGCCCCCGGTGGGCACCGCACCGGGTACGGCACGGCGGCTGCGCGGTCTCCGCGCCTGCACCCGCACCGTCACCGGCCCTGCCACCGGCACTGTCACCGGTGCCGGCGCGGCGCGTCGCGGCCGGTCACTTGCGGCCGAGACGGAACCGGCGGGTGAAGGTGAAGAACGCGGTCGTGGCCGCGAACAGGGCGCCGAGGGCCATGGTGAGGAACGCGCCCGCGTCCATGCCGGCGGGCTTGGTGGTGGTGGTCTCCTCGGCGCTCACCAGCTTGATCGGCAGGATGTCGGCGGCGGGCGCCTTCACCGGGAGGGTCGACACCAGCGGCAGGTTGGGCAGCTCGGTGAGCCCGCCGGGGAGCGTGGCGAGCTGGCCCGGGATCTGCGGGACGCCGCCGGGCACCGGGACGACCTTGTGCGCGCTCGCCTTCGGCAGCTTCGGACGGCCGGGCTTGACCGGGTGGCTCGCCTTCTTGGCGGGGGCGAGCGGCGCGGCCGAGAGCAGGCCGGCGCGGTACGGCTTCACCGGGCCGTGGTGGTGGGACGAGGAGACGACCTTGGCGCTGCCGAGGCAGCCCGCGGCGGCGTCACCGAGGATCGCGACCGCGTTGCCGCAGGCGTTCACCGGGGCCGTGATCGGCGCGACGATCTGGTTGCCGCCGAGGATCGAGCCCGCACCCGAGGTACGGTTGCCACCCGCACCGCTGCCGGAGCCGCCGACGACCTTGGCGCCGCCCATGCAGGCGGCCTCGGAGCGGCCCAGCACGGCCACGGCGTTGCCGCAGACGTTCACCGGCGCGGTGATCGGCGCGACGATCTGGTTGCCACCGAGGATCGACCCCCGACCCGAGGTACGGTTGCCGCCCGCACCGCTGCCGGAGCCGCCGACGACCTTGGCCCCGCCCTTGCACCCGGCGAACGCCTTGCCGAGCACGGCGACGGCGTTGCCGCAGACGTTCACCGGCGCGGTGACCGGGGCCACCACCTGGTTGCCGCCGAGGATCGAGCCCGCACCCGAGGTACGGTTGCCACCCGCGCCCTTGCCGGCACGGCCGACGACCTTGGCCCCGCCCTTGCACCCGGCCTTGGCGCCGCCCGCCACGGCCACGGCGGTGCCGCACACGTTCACCGGGGCCGTGATCGGCGCGACCACCTGGTTGCCACCGAGGATCGACCCCCGGCCCGAGGTACGGTTGCCACCCGCACCGGGCCCGCCGTGCCCGTGGCCGAACTTCTTGCCGTAGCCGTGCTTCTTCCCGTGGCCGCCCTGCTCGACCGTGGCGCCGCCCTTGCACCCGGAGAAGGCGCCGCCGACCACGGCGACAGAGGTGCCGCACACGTTCACCGGCGCGGTGACCGGCGCGACCACCTGGTTGCCGCCGAGGATCGACCCCCGACCCGAGGTACGGTTGCCACCCGCACCGGAACCGGCCCGGCCCTTGCCACCGCTCTTGACCGCGGCGCCACCCTTGCACCCGGCCTTGGCGCCGCCCGCCACCGCGACGGCGGTGCCGCACACGTTCACCGGCGCGGTGACCGGGGCCACCACCTGGTTGCCGCCGAGGATCGACCCCCGGCCCGAAGTGCGGTTGCCACCCGCGCCCGAGCCGGCACGGCCCTTGCCGCCGCTCTTGACCGCGGCGCCGCCCTTGCAGGCCGCGTCGGAGCCGCCGAAGACCGAGATCGCGTTACCGCAGACGTTCACCGGCGCGGTGATCGGCGCGACCACCTGGTTGCCGCCGAGGATCGACCCCCGGCCCGAGGTGCGGTTGCCACCCGCGTCCGCGGCCGGGTCGCCCTTGACGATCGCGCCGCCGTGGGACCTCGCCTTGGCCCCACCGAGGATGCCGACGGCGTTGCCGCTGATGTCGACCGGGAGGGTGACCGGCAGGCTCACCTGGTTGCCGCCGCCGATCGAGTGGTCGCCGTCGGTGTCGGCGAACGCGGGGCCGCCGCCGGTGAGGGCCATGACGCCGAGCGCGAGCAACGCTGCGGGCTTCGCGCCCTTCGACCAAGTGCGCATAGAAAGCTCCTTGATGCTTTTCGTGGGGGATTTCGAACAGCCGCGACGGCACGGCCGGGACCGGCGGCGGGAGCACCGCACAGCGGGGCCCCGCGGCCGTCGCGGTCATCGAGATGGAGGAGATTCGGCTGGATCACTCGCACGGAGCGCGATGGTGTGACTTCGGAGGGTGAGCGCGCTCCACCGACCGCGTCCTCGTCAGGGGCGCGGCGTCAGCTGCGAGATCAGTCGGGAGAGAACGAGGGTTCGTCCGCCGCTGTACGGACGACCGGGGGAAGCGCCCCCGCCGCGGGGGCGGGGAGCACCATCAGCCGTGGGTCGTCGAGCGACCGCACGGCATCCCCCAGAGGCGGCCCGAGCGGGCCGAAGCCGCCACCACCGGACCGCGGGGCGAGCGCGTAGGCGCCGACCGTGTGGTCGATGGTGGACGGCGCGGTGCGGCCAGGCACGTACTGGAATGTGAGCCCGTGGATGCCGCGCCCGGCCATCGCCTCGGCCTCCGTCGAGGCGTCGATCGCGCCGACGGGCCGGACCTGGTCCAGCTCGGCGCTCGCGAAGACGGCGATCCGGGAGTCGCCGGAGTCGAGCGTGTCCGCTGCCGCGGGGGTGGCACCGACCCAGCCGAGGAGGAACACGCCGACGACCCAGCCGACGAGGAACAGCCCGCCGAGAAGCAGGCGGCGCCCCAGGCGGGAAGCGCCGGACCGCACCTTCCGGTCGCTTCCCGCCGCGGGCACCCCGTCACCGGGGCCAACCACCGGCAGGCACGTCACGTCGGGCGCCGAACCGCCCTGCACCGACTGCGTGCCTACCACGCGACCCTCCTTGGACGTCCGGGCACGCTCCGCACACACGGAGGCACCCGGTGTGGACCACCCTGGATCACCCCTTCAACGGACAGTTACGTTAGCAGTACTTCACGTGATGGCAATGGGTTTCCGCGAATTCCGCTAAGACGGTCAACACCGGTCCAGGAAGCGGTCAAGAACACGCACACCGAACCTGAGCGCGTCCACCGGAACCCGCTCGTCGACGCCGTGGAACATGCCGGAGAAGTCCAGGTCGGGCGGGAGCCGCAGCGGGGTGAACCCGAACCCGCGGATGCCGAGCCGGCTGAACGACTTCAGGTCGGTGCCACCCGACATCATGTACGGCACGACCCGGCAGCCGGGGTCCTCGGCCTGCAGCGCCTCGGTCATCGCGCGCACCAGGGGCCCCTCGTACGGGGTCTCCACCGCGATGTCGTAGTGGATGAACTCGCGGGTGACGTTCGGGCCGAGCAGCTCGTCGATGGTGGCGAAGAACTCCTCCTCGTAGCCCGGCAGGAACCGCCCGTCCACGGCCGCGGTCGCGGTCTGCGGGATCACGTTCGCCTTGTAGCCGGCCTCGAGCATCGTCGGGTTCGCCGTGTTGCGCAGCGTGGCGCCGACGAGCCGGGCGAGCGGCCCCATCTTCGCCACGGTCGCCTCGGTGTCCTCCTCGGTCAGCTCGATGCCGAACGCCTCCTTGAAGAAGCTCCGCACCGTCGGCGTGAGCCGTACCGGCCACCGGTACCGGCCGATCCGCGCCACGGCCTCGGCGAGCTCGGTGACCGCGTTCTCGGTGCTGAGCATCGAGCCGTGCCCGGCCCGGCCGCGCGCGGTGAGCCGCATCCAGGCGATGCCCTTCTCCGCGGCCTCGATCGCGTACACGCGCTCGTTCTCGGACAGGCTGATGCTGAACCCGCCGACCTCGCCGATCGCCTCGGTGCAGCCCTCGAACAGCTCCGGGTGGTTCTCGACGAGCCACGCCGCGCCGAGCCCGCCGCCGGCCTCCTCGTCGGCGGTGAACGCGAGCACCACGTCCCGCGGCGGCCGCCGCCCCTCACGCAGCCGCTGCCGCACCACCGCGAGGATCATGGCGTCCATGTCCTTCATGTCCACCGCCCCGCGGCCCCAGACGCAGCCGTCGGCGATCTCCCCGCTCAGCGGGTGCCGCGTCCAGTCCCCCGCGTCGAACGGCACCACGTCGAGGTGCCCGTGGAGCAGCAGCGCGTCCCGGCCCGGGTCGGTGCCCTCGATGCGCGCGACCACGCTGGTGCGCCGCGGCTCGCTCTCGAACACCTGCGGCTCCAGCCCCACCTCGGCGAGCTTCTCCGCCACGTACTCCGCGGCCACGCGCTCCCCCGGGCCCGAGCCGTCGCCGGGGTTGGAGGTGTCGATGCGAATCAGGTCGCGGCACAGGCCGACGACCTCCTCCTCCATGTTCCCGACCGCGACCATGATCCTCCCTCCCTGAGAGACACCCTGGGAGCCTCCATCCTGCCCGT
>QGUZ01000050.1 GCA_003242605.1 Actinomycetota bacterium | reverse complement strand
ACACCACCTCCCAGTCGGCGGGGGCGATCACGATGAACTCGAACGTCGACTTCAGGTCGGGCTGGTCGAAACAGGCGTACATGCGGTGCGCGTCCGCCGTCTCGAACTGGCTGTGCAGGTAGACCCGTCCGTCCACGGGGTCCACGAAGCGGTGCAGCCCTTCCCCGGTGCGCATGTAGCTGCAGTCGGCGTCGACGCGCAACTCGTTCGTCGCGGCGAGGTCCGGCAGGGGAATGCGCCCGGCGACCGGGTCGTAGGTGGCCGGGTCGAGCTCGCGCCCGTTCAACACGATGCTGCGGACGCGGGCGCCGGCGAGGTCGATGAAGGTCGCGGCCCCGGGCTCGGCACAGTCGAACCGGACCGTGGTGACGCTCTCAAAACGGTCCTCGCCCTCGGTGAGGTCGAGCTCCACCGTGTAGGACCGGACCGTCAGCAGCCGGGCTCGTTCCCGGGCCTCGTCACGGGTCAGATTGCCTGCCACACTCGGCTCCTCATCGCTGTGCCCCGCTGCCGCCTCGCAGGGGGTCTTTCGAATCCTGCCATGCCCGGGAGGGACGTTCCCTTCGGGAATACCCTCGTTCCAACCGTGGGTTGCGCCTCAGTGTAAGCATGTGATCGCGAGCAGGGAGCTGACGATGACCGATCGGATGCCGGTGGACTTCTGGTTCGACCCGCTGTGCCCCTGGGCCTGGCTGACCTCCCGGTGGGTCCTCGAGGTCGAACGCGTCCGTCCGATCGAGCCGCGGTGGCACATCATGAGCCTCTACGTCCTCAACGAGGGCAAGGACATCCCCCAGGAGTACCGTGAGCTGCTCGCGAACGCGATGGGTCCGGTACGGGTGCTCGCCGCCGCCGCGCACAAGTACGCCGGGGAGACCGAGGGCGGGGAGAGCGCCGTGCTCGGCCGCCTCTACACCGAGATCGGCGTGCGCTTCCACAACCGGGGCGAGCTGGGCGAGGACCGCAGCAAGGAGCGGTTCGCCGAGGTGCTCCGCCGCGCGCTGGAGGCCGCCGGGTACGACCCGCAGCTGGTCGACGCGATGGACTCGACCGAGTACGACGACGAGATCCGCGAGTCGCACCGGACGGGGATCGAGCTGGTGGGCGAGGAGGTCGGCACCCCGGTGATCAAGGTGGGGGAGACCGCGTTCTTCGGTCCGGTGGTGACCCCCACCCCGAAGGGCGAGGCGGCCGCCAAGCTGTGGGACGGCGTGCTCCTCGTCGCCGGCACCGACGGCTTCTACGAGCTCAAGCGCTCGCGGACCCGCGGGCCGATCTTCGACTGACGCCGCCCGCGCCGGGGACGTTCCTCCGCGGGGTGGCGCGGGCCGCCCCGCGGGGAGGCCGGCGGGCCGCCCGGTGCACGACCGCGGCTGCGGCCCTGCGCCGCGCTCAGACGCGGTCCGCCGTGCCGTACCGTCCGCCCGCGGGCCGCTGCGGGGTCACCCGATGGCGGGCGCGGCCTCGGCGTCGTCGCGCCCCGCGGCCGCCCGCGGCGGGAAGTGGACGGCCGGGACGGCGCTGTCGCGGAGGATCCGGCCGATCGTCGCGGTGGCCGCGGCGTACAGCTCCCGTCCCGCCTCGGTGAGGCGCACCTGTGATCCCCGCCCGTCGTCCGGAGTGGCCGTGCGCTGCACGACGCCCGCCGCCTCCATCTGCGCCACGAGCCGGGACACTTGAGGCTGGCTGCGGGAGACCCGCTCGGTGAGGTCGCCCAGGCGGGTCCAGTCCGCCGCCGGGGCCAGGGCCGACATCAGCTCGTAGGCGCTGACGCAGAGCCGGTGCTCGCGGGCGAGCTCGCGCTCGATGGCCTGGGTCAGCCGGTTGCACAGGCGCAGCATGGCGAGCCAGCCGGTCACCAGATCGTCGCTCACGCTTCACACCTTACCGCGTGGCAAGTTTCATGCGCATGCATAAAACTTGCGCCATGGAGGACATCACACCGGCCCGCTCCGCGGCCCCGACGCCGCCGTCGTCCCCGCCGGACGCTCCCGCGCCCTGGGGCGCCATGGCGGTGCTCGGCGCCGCCCAGCTCCTGGTCATGCTCGACTCGACCGTGGTCAACGTGGCGCTGCCCGCCATCGGCCGGTCGCTGTCGGCCGGTCCGGCGGCCCAGCAGTGGACCGTCGGCTCGTACGTGCTCACCTACGGCAGCCTGCTGCTGCTCGGCGGCCGCATCGCCGACGTGGCCGGGCGCCGCCGCGCGTTCCTCGCCGGCCTGGCGATCTTCGGCGCGGCGTCCGCGCTGTGCGGGCTCGCCCCCGGCACGCCCGCGCTGCTCGCCGGGCGGTTCGCGCAGGGCGCCGGCGCCGCGGTGCTGTCCGCGGCCGCGCTGTCCGCGGTGCTCGCCGTCTACCGGGCGCCCGCCCAGCGCAGGCTGGCGCTGACCGCATGGAGCGGCCTCGGCGTGGTCGGCGCGACCGTCGGCGTCATCCTCGGCGGCCTCGTCACCACCGCGTTCGGCTGGCGGTGGGCGTTCCTGATCAACGTCCCGGCCGTGGCCGTGACCGGTGTCGCCGCGCTGCGCGCGGTGCCGCCGCTCGCGGCGGTACGGCGCCGTCCGCTGCGGCTGCCGATCGCGCTGCTCACCACCGCCGGGCTCGCCGCGCTGTCGTACGGGCTGATCCGGCTGCAGGACGGCCTCGGCACGCCGGCCGCGTGGGCGGGCCTCGCCGTCGCGGCGCTGCTGCTCGCCCTGGTCGCGGTCCGCGAGCTCGGCGCCGCGGATCCGCTGCTGCCCCTGCACCTGCTGCGGTCGCCGGGGTACGCGCTGAGCTGCGCCGGGCTGGCGCTCGCCGCCGCGGTGATGGTCGGCGGCACCTACCTGGCCGCCGGGTACTTCCAGCGCGCCCACGCCATGTCGGCGTTCGCCGCCGGTCTCGCCCTGGTGCCGATGGGGCTGTCGGCGCTGCTGGCCGCCGTCGCCGTGCCCGGGCTGGCCGGCCGCCTGGGGCCGGCCCGGCTCTACCTCGGCGCCGGGGCCGTGCAGCTCGCCGGCGCCGTGGTCCTGATCGCCGGCGCGGGTGACCCGCTCGTCGCCGGTGCCGCGTTGGTGATCGTCGGGGCGGGGCTGCCGAGCTGCTTCGTCCCGCTCTACACCATCGGCTCATCCCACGTCGGCCCGGCCGACTCCGGCGTCGGGTCCGGCCTGCTCAACACCTTCAACCAGACCGGCGCCGGGCTCGGCGTGGCGGTCGCGGGCACCGTGGCCGCCGCGGCGGCGGCCTCGGCGCTGCGGGGCGGCGCCACCGCCGCGCGGGCCGCCGTGGCCGCCACGAGCGCCGGTTTCGTCGCGCTCGCCTGCTGCGCGGCGCTCGCGCTGATCGTCACGGCCGCGCTGATCCGCGGCACCCGGCCGGAGCGCCGCGCATGAGCGCGCCGGCCGGGCCGGCGCGCGCGGGCCCGGGACCGCCCGCGCGGCCCGCCCGGCCGTGGCGGTTCGCCCGCCCGTGGGCGAAATTTCCCCGCGGGGTGGAGGAATCTCCCCCCGCGGAGGAGCCGGGCCGGGTCGCGGCGGAACGCGGCGCGCATGCACGACGCCGCCGCACGGCGCGCACCGTAAATTCGGTGTGACGGTGCGCGCACGGACGGCGACGCCGCGGCCGGGGTACCGTCGGTTCGCCGGGCGGGCGCGGGCCGTCCGTGCGGAGGGTGAGGGGATGCGTCGGCTCTACATCAACGGATCCTGGATTCCGTCGAGCAGCGGAGACGGCATCGATGTGGTGAACCCCGCCACCGAGCAGGTGATCGACCGGGTGCCGGTGGGCACCAGGGCCGACGCCGTCGCGGCCGTCGCCGCGGCCCGCGATACCTTTCCCCGCTGGGCGGCCACCGCCCCGGCCACGCGCGCCAAGTTCCTCACCGCCGCGGGCGAGCTGCTCGCCGCCCGGGCCGAGCGCATCGCCCGGGTGATCGCCGCCGACCTGGGCGCGCCGTACGAGCTGGCGCTGCGGCTGCACGTGGGGCTGCCGCTGCGGGTGCTGCGCTCCTACGCCAAGCTCGCCGCCGAGTACCCGTTCGATGGCGGCCGGGCGGGCGACGCGGTGGTGGTGCGGGAGCCCGCGGGGGTGGCCGCCGCGATCACCTCGTGGACGCTGCCGCTGCACCTGCCGGTGTGCAAGGTCGCCGCCGCGCTCGCCGCGGGCTGCACGGTGGTGCTCAAGCCGAGCGAGGTCGCCCCGCTCGCCGCCTACGAGTTCGCCGAGGTGCTGCACGAGGCCGGGCTGCCGCCGGGCGTGTTCAACCTGGTGAGCGGGTCCGGCCCGGTGGTGGGCGAGGCGCTCGCCGGGCACCCGGACGTGGACGTGCTCTCGTTCACCGGCACGACCGCCGTCGGGCGCCGGGTCGGCGCGATCGCCGCGGACTCGGTGAAGCGGCTCGTGCTCGAGCTCGGCGGCAAGTCGGCGAGCCTCATCCTCCCCGACGCCGACCTGGCCGCCGCGGTGCGGGCCACCGTGGAGTCGGCGTTCCTCAACTCCGGCCAGACCTGCGCGGCCCTGAGCCGCATGCTCGTGCACCGCGACCACTACGACGACGCGGTACGGCTCGCCGTGGCGGCGGCCCGCGAGTACCGTGTCGGCGACCCGTTCGCCGCGGACACCCGGCTCGGGCCGCTGGTGTCGGCGGAGCACCGGGAACGCGTGCTGCGCGCGATCATCCGCGGTGAGGAGGAGGGCGCCCGGCTGGTGTGCGGCGGCGCCGAGCCGCCGCCGGGGCCCGGCTACCACGTGGCGCCCACCGTGTTCGCGGGGGTCGAGCGCGGCATGACGATCGAGCGGGAGGAGATCCTCGGGCCCGTGCTCACGCTGATCCCGTACACCACCGTGGACGAGGCGGTCGAGATCGCCAACGGCACGCCGTACGGCCTGTCCGGTGCGGTGTGGGCGGCCGACCGGGAACGCGCGGTCGCGGTGGCGCGGCGGCTGCGCGCCGGGCAGGTGCACGTCAACGGCGGCGCGTTCGGCCACCTCGCCCCGTTCGGCGGCTACCGGTGGTCGGGCCTGGGGCGCGAGCTCGGCGTGGCCGGGCTGGAGGAGTACCTGGAGCTTAAGGCGCTCCACCTGTGACGGCGGCGGCCGCGCCGCGCGGGCTCAGCCGAGCAGGCCGGGCGCCCGCTCCTCCGGGCCGGGGGTCTGCAGCAGGATGCGGCGGCGCTCCTGCTTGGGGAGGCGGTCGACGTAGAGCACGCCGTCGAGGTGGTCGGTCTCGTGCTGGAAGCAGCGCGCCAGGTAGCCGCGCGCCTTGATGCGCAGCGGGCGGCCGAGCCGGTCGACGCCGGTCACGGTCACCCCGGCGGCGCGCGGGGTCGGGGCGTACAGCGGGGTGCCGGTCTCCTTCGACGGCACCGACAGGCAGCCCTCGTCCTCGGTGATCTCGGTGGGGTCGTCCACGGTGAGCTCGGGGTTGATCACGTGCCCCCTGCGGCCGTTGATGTCGTAGACGAACAGCCGCAGCGACACCCCGATCTGCGGGCCGGCGAGGCCGACGCCGTCCGCCGCGTACATCACCCGCATCATCTCGTCGACGAGCCGGCGCAGCTCGCGGTCGAACTCGGTGACCGGCTCGGCGGGGGAGCGCAGGACCGGGTCGCCGATACGGCGGATCTCTCGCATGCGGCCTCCAGGACGCGGGGGACGTCACCCCGGGCGGTTCATCCCTCGGTGGTGGTGCCGGGTAGGGCTTGCCGGGTAAGAGGCGGCGGACGGCCGCGCCGCTTACCCGGCAACCACTGTAGTGGAGCCCGGCGACGTCCGAGACGGGCGGGCTGTCAGAATTGACGGGTGCGCGTCCATATTGCTGCCGACCATGCCGGCTACGAACTGAAGAACCACCTGGTGTCCTGGCTCAAGGACCACGGGCACGAGCCCGTGGACCACGGGCCGGCCGTCTACGACGCCGAGGACGACTACCCGGTGTTCGTGCTGCGCGCCGCCGAGGCGGTCGCCGCCGAGCCGGGCAGCCTCGGCGTGGTGATCGGCGGGTCCGGCAACGGCGAGCAGATCGCGGCCAACAAGGTGCGGGGCATCCGGGCCGCGCTCGCCTGGAGCGAGGACACCGCCCGCCTGGCGCGCGAGCACAACGACGCCAACGTCGTGGCGATCGGGGCACGCATGCACTCGGTCGAGGAGGCCACGCGCCTGGTGGAGATCTTCCTCGCCACGCCGTACTCCGGGGCGGAACGGCACAGCCGCCGCATCGGCCAGCTCGCCGCCTACGAGAACGGCGAAGGGCTGCCGCCGCTGCCCTGACCGGCCCACGCCCCGGCCGGGGGCCGGGGCGCCACGGCGGCCCCGGCCACCCCGGCCGGGGCGCTTTGCTGTCGCCGGGGAAGGCGACGCCCACCCGGCGGCCGGGTCAGGAGTCGTTCCTGCGCCTGGCGTGGGCGGGCGGCCGGCGCGGCATCTCGTCCCGCAGCGGCTTCCGGTCGGCCGCCTCCAGGTGCTCCTTGGTGGGCCGGGACACGTCCCGGGCCCGCATCGCGATCACCGCGTCGATCTGCAAGCTCTGCAGCGCCATGTCCGCAGCCTAACCCGGCGCCCGCCGCCCGGCACGGGGTGCGGGGACGCCCGTCGCGGATCGGGGCGCGGCCGGCGGGGCCCGGCCCGGCGTCAACGGCCCGCCGGTGCCGGTCCCGCCTCCGGCGCCGGGCCATCGGCCGAGGCCGGCGCCGCCGCGCGCACCTGGCCGCACGTATTAAAAGGTGAGGCTTCAGAAGGCTTCAGAAGATGAAGCCGCCCCACGGGCGGGGCTCCCAGGACATCGCCACCGAGAGCGCCGCGAGCGCGCCCGGCCGGTGCTCCCGGGCCCACCCGGCCGCGCCGTACCCGGTGAGCGGCCGCCCGCCGAGGTACCCGGCGCCGAGCGCGTCCACCGGCAGCTCCACGTCCGCCGGGGCCGTGGTCCGCTCGCAGGTGGCGCCCGAGGCGTCGGCGGCGAGGCGCCACCGGCCCTCGTTCCACGGGCAGACCGGGTCGCGCACCTCGATCACCACGTCGACCGGCGCCGCGTAGCGGCGGGCGGTGAGCGCCTTGCCGACGTCGACGAGACGGACCCACAGGTCGTCATGCACCCCCGAGGTCAGCACGCGCGGCTCGACGAGCAGGTGGGCGATCGGATCGTCCACCGGGCGGGACGCCGCCACCACCCGGGCGCACAGGTCGCGGTCGAGCACCGCGCGCCAGACCGCGGCGTAGGCGGCCGGGTCCACCGCGAACAGCTCCCTCAGGTGTACCTCGCCGTCGGGCACGTCCCACTCGGTGAACCCCGGCTTCACCCGGAACAGCGCGTACCCCCGCGGGCCGCCGTCGTCCTCGACGAGCACACACCGTAGCGGCCCCATGCCGCCGCGGGCCTCCTCGCCGTCGCGCAGCACCTTGCCCCACAGGCCCGCCGACCGGGCGTACAGGCCGGGCCGCGTGGTGACGATCTCGTTGTACACCTTCTCCAGCTCCGGCTGCACCTCGGCCGGCCGGGCGATCCGCAGCCGCAGCCGCGGGTCGGCCGGGGCGTCGGGCCGGAACGCCGACCGGTGCGTGGGGATGCGGAAGGACAGCGCGTCGGCCGCCCTGCCGTACCCGAACCGGCCGTAGATCGCGGCCTCCGAGGCGTACAGCGCGGCCACCGCGTCGCCGCGCTCGTGCAGGTCGTCGAGCTGGCGCAGCATGAGGGAACGCAGCACGCCGCGGCGCCGGTGGGAGCCGAGTACGGACACCCAGGTGACCCCGGCGACCGGGATCGGCCCGCCCGGCACGGTCATGGTGAGGCTGTAGGCGGAGACCGACCCCACGAGCAGGTCGCCGTCGAACGCAGCCAGCCCGCGGTCGAACTCGTGGATCCGCCGGAAGACCTCGACCGCCTCCGGCGAATACGTCATGTTGAACGCCTCCTGGTCGAGGGCGACGAGCCGCGGCCAGTCGTCCTCGGTGAGCGGGCGGATCGGGTACGGCGGGGCCGGGCGATGACGTTCCTCGCTCATCGTATGGTCACGTCCTTCTTCGTGTGCTGACTCCCGGTCAACGCTAAAAGCGGCAAAGGGTCCGGGCCACTCAATATCGGTGGCGACGTGATCAAGGTGTTGGTCAAGTGGGGTGTCGCGGCGGTGGCGGAGCGAATACAGTCGGTCCATCATGAGTTCCCGTCCGGCGCCGCTGATCCCTCCACGGCTCCGCGCGATCCTGGTGCGCGTCCCGCTGCTCGTGCCCGCCGTCCGTCTGGTGCGCCGGGTGCTCTCGCACGAGCGCAACCTGATGATCGCGCTGATCATCGCAACCCTCGGGATCGGCGCCGCGGCGGCGCAGGTGTCGGCCGAGTGGTTCTCGCCCTCCCTGCTCATCCTCGTCACCCTCACCGGCGGCCTGCAGCTCCGGCTGCGCAGCCTCGCCGTGCTGCTCGGCGCGGTCGCGGTCGCGCTCATCTACCTCGCCGCGACGCAGGACGGGCACGTCGGGCCCGGGCTGCTCGCCACGGTCGCGGTCACCGGCACGCTCGCCGCGCTCATGGCCCGCATCCGCGGCAAGATCGGCGTGCAGGGGCTGCGCGGCGACGCCATGCTGCTCGAGCTGCGCGACCGGCTGCGGGCGCAGAGCGACCTGCCGCCGCTGCCCAAGGACTGGGACGGGCGCGTGGTGCTCAAGCAGGCCGGCGGGTCCTCGTTCGGTGGCGACTTCGTGGTGTCGATGCGGGACGGCGACCGGCTCGAGCTCGCCGTGGTCGACGTCTCCGGCAAGGGGGTGGACGCCGGGACCAGGGCGCTGCTGCTGTCCGGCACCTTCGGCGGGCTGCTCGGCCTGGTCAAGGACTTCCTGCCCGCGTGCAACTCGTTCCTGCACCGGCAGCGGCAGGGCGAGGGCTTCGTCACCGCCGTGCACCTCAGCCTCGACCTCGCCACCGGGGAGTACGTCATCACCTCGGCCGGGCACCCACCGGTGGTGAAGTTCGACTCGGGTACCGGCACCTGGCGCATCTCCACGGCGAAGGGCGTCGTGCTCGGCGTCGTGCCGGACCTGCACTGCGAACCGGACAGCGGCGTGCTGCGCAAGGGCGACGCGCTCATGCTGTTCACCGACGGGCTGATCGAGCAGCCCGGCCGGGACATCGACGCCGGGCTCGACCGGCTGCTCGGCGAGGCCGAGCGGGTGTTCCACTCCGGGGCCTGGCGCGAGGGCGCCAAGCGGCTCGTCAACGCGCTGTCCGCGGGGCACAACGACGACTGCGCGCTCGTGCTGATCTGGCGGCCCTGACTTCTTACGTATTCCACATACCGGGATTCGGTACGCTCGTCAGGTGCGACTCGACAGCGGCGGGCACGCCCAGGGCAGGGGTGGGCAGAGATGACGACGACGTGGGTCGTGGTGGGTTTCGCCCTCTTCATCCTCGGTCTGCTGATCTCGGTGGCGCTGCACGAGATCGGGCATCTCGTCCCCGCGAAGCTCTTCGGCGTGCGCGTGACCCAGTACATGGTGGGTTTCGGCCCGACGCTGTGGTCGAAGCGCCGCGGTGAGACCGAGTACGGCATCAAGTGGATCCCGCTCGGCGGCTACATCCGGATGATCGGCATGCTGCCGCCGCGGCCGAGCGACGCCCCGAACCGGCTGCGCGCCACGAACACCGGGATGTTCCAGGGCCTGATCGACAGCGCCCGGCAGGCGGCGCTGGAGGAGATCCGGCCCGGCGACGAGAACCGCGTCTTCTACCGCAAGCCCTGGTGGCAGAAGGTCATCGTGATGCTCGGCGGGCCGGCGATGAACTTCGTGCTCGCGTTCGGCCTGTTCGCGATCGTCATGATGGGCATCGGCGTCCCGGTCCAGACGCTCACCGTGAGCACGGTGTCCGAGTGCGTCAAGACCCAGCAGGCGGCCGCGCAGAACGCCGAGTGCGGGCCGTCCGACCCCAAGAGCCCGGCCGCGCTCGCCGGGCTGCGGCCCGGTGACCGGATCACCTCGATCGGTGGGAGGCAGGTCACCACCTGGGAGGAGGCGACCCGGACGATCCGGGCCCACGGCCCCGGCCCGGTCGCCATCGGCATCGTGCGCGACGGCCGCCCGATGACGCTGACCGCGAACCTCATCGCCCAGGACCGGCCGTCCCTCGACGACCCGGAGAAGATCGAGCGGAACGTGGGCTTCCTCGGTGTGGCCCCGCTCATCGTGCGCGAGCAGCAGGGCCCCGGCTACGTGGTCGCCCAGATGTGGGAGATGACCACGCGCACCGCGGTGGCGCTCGTCAACTTCCCGGAGAAGCTGGTCGGCGTGTGGCAGGCCGCGTTCACCGGCGCCGAGCGCGACATCGACAGCCCGGTGAGCATCGTCGGCGCCGGGCGCATCGGCGGGGAGATCGCCGCCTCCGAGGCGCCGGTGGACGACAAGGTCACCATGTTCATCATGCTGCTCGGCGGGTTCAACCTGGCGATCGGCATGTTCAACCTGATCCCGCTGCTGCCGCTCGACGGCGGGCACATCGCGGGCGCGCTGTGGGAGGGCCTCAAGCGCGGCTGGGCCCGCCTGCTGCGCCGGCCGGCCCCCGGCTACGTGGACATCGCCAAGGCGCTGCCGCTCACCTACGCGATGGCGATGGTGCTCCTCGTGGTCGGCGGCCTGCTCATCTTCGCCGACATCGTCAACCCGATCCGGCTCTCCGGCTGACCGATGCGCGCGCCCGGAGAGCGGACGGGCGGGGACACGGCCGTGGAGTCACCCCCCGATGTGAGGTCGAGCCTCATGGAGACGCACGGCGCCGCCATCGACGTCGCGCTGTTCCGGCTGCGCCGCATCTGGGCGCGCCCGTTCCGCACCCGCCGTACCGGCGACCGCCCGATCCAGGTCTCCAACGTGATGGTGGTGCACGCGCTCGCCAAGCTCAGCCGGACCGAGGCCGAGGTGACCGTGGGCGCGGTCGCCGAGCACATGGACATCGACCCGTCGACCGCGAGCCGCTTCGTCAACGACGCGATCGGCGCGGGCCTGGTGGCCCGCCTCCCATCCGAGGTGGACGCGAGGCGGGCCCGGCTCATGCTCACCGACAAAGGGCGCCGCGTGCTCGAGGCGGTCACCCGCTACCGGCGCGACTACCTCGAGGGGCTGATCGCGGACTGGAGCGAGCAGGACCGCGCCGCGCTGAGCCGGCTGCTCACCCGGCTCGCCGAGGCGGCCGCGCGGCACCCGATCGACCTGTCGGGCCTCGACCCGATCGTCGACGAGATCATCCGGCGCTGACCTCGCGGCCGAACAGCGTGGCGAGGAAGCGGATCTGGGCGGCCTGCTGGAAGCCCGCGCCGCCCTCGTGGCCGTTGTACCGCCACACCTCGATGCTCTTCTCCCCGGCGTAGTGGTTGTAGGCGGCGAACACCGTGGACGGCGGGCAGATCATGTCCATCAGCGCCACCGAGAACAGCGCGGGGGCGGTCGCCCGGGCGGCGAAGTTCACCCCGTCGAAGTACCGCAACGTGGCGAAGACCTGGTCGATGTGGTCGCGGTGGGTCTTGCAGTACTGGGAGATCTCGCCGTAGGGCATCTCGTCGGTGATCTCGGTGGCCCGCCGGTAGTGACAGAGGAACGGCACGTCGCAGAGCGCGGCCGCGACCCCGTCGGCGAGCGCGGCCGCGGCGAGCGTGATGCCGCCGCCCTGGCTCACGCCCGCGACCACGATGCGGTCGGGGTCGATCCGCGGGTGCTCGCGGGCGGTCTCCACCGCGCGCACCGCGTCGGTGAACACCCTGCGGTAGTAGTAGCGCTTCGGGTCGAGGATGCCGCGGGTCATGAACCCCGGGCTCTGCGGCGCGCCGTCCGCGTCCGGGTCGGGTGTGTCGCCGCTGATCCAGCCGTTGCTGCCCTGGCCGCGGGTGTCCATCACCAGGTGCGCGTATCCGGCGGCGCTCCAGGTGAGCCGCTCGTGCGCCAGCCCGCGGCCCCCGCCGTACCCGATGTACTCCACCACGCACGGCAGCCGCCCCTCGATGTGCCGGGGCAGCAGCAGCCACGCCTTGATCGGATGGCCGCCGAAGCCGGAGAAGGTCACGTCGAAGACCTCCACCGTGGCGAGCCCGGCGTCGTACGGCTCGAAGGAGGGCGGCTTCCGCAGTGCGCGGGCCTCCTCGAGGGTGCGGGCCCAGAACTCGTCGAAGTCGGCGGGCTCGTCCCGCTCGGGCCGGTACTCGCGCAGCTTCTCAAGCGGCAGATCGAACAGCATCATGCACTCCCTCGGTCCTCGGGCGGCTCACAGCATCGACACGTGCACGTGGTCGAAGTGGTTGGCGGTGACGCTTCCGCGGTCCGCCATCGGTCGCCAGCCCGGATTGGACATGTGGTAGATACGCTGACGATAGATCACATACTTCACTCCGAGCTTGCGGCCGTTCTCGATCACGAACTCGGCGATCCGGTGGCCGAGCGCGACCTTGTCCGGGGAGGGCATGGCGCCGCCGGAGCTGAGCATGAAGTCGCAGGCCCGGCCGAGGGGATGCTCGCCGCCGTCGTTCCCCGCGCGGAAGCAGCCGGTCGGGAACCCGGTGGGGAACCGCTCGTTGACCAGGTCACGCATGAGCCGGGTGCGCGGCGTGATGTTGTCCGGCCCGCCGGGCAGCTCGGGGGCGAACCCGCCGCCGGGCAGCCGCCCCGGCGCGAGCGGGACGAGCCGGTCGAGCCGCTGCTTGATCTGCGCGATGAGCCGCTCCGCCCGCCGCCGCTCGGCGTTCACCTCCGCCGCCTGGCGGCGGATCCGCTCGGTGAGCCGGGCGGCCTGCTCGGCGGCCGCGCGCCGCTCGTCCCGCGTCCGCGCGTACCGGCCGAGCTCGGCGGCCCGCTGCGCGGCGAGGTACTCGAGCACCGCGGCCTGCCCCAGGTCCTGGCCGAACATCCCGTTCGGCAGCTCGAGCCCGCCGGACTGGTAGCGCAGGTTCGCCAGGTCGCCGACCTGCCGCGCCGCGGTGCGGTAGGCCTCCTCGGCGGCGCGCAGCCGCTCCCGCGCCGCGCGCTCCTCGTCCTGCGCCCGCTGCAGCGCCACCCGTTTCCCGTTGTAGGTGCGGATCAGCCGGTCGGCCCGCTTCTCCAGCTCGGCGAGCTCCCGCCGCAGCTCGGCGGCGGTGGGCTTGGGCTCGGCGGCCGCGGCCGCGGGGCCGAGGACGATCGCGGCGATGGCGAGCGCCGCCGCGCACCAGGAGGGGACGGGACGGCGGGACACGGCGCGCAGGACGCTTCTCCTTCCATCGGACGGTCGATCCAGGTCAACGCCGATGGATGGTACTGGTAAAGGAGTTTGCTTGTGTGGCGAAGTCGAAATCCTGTGGATATCACTCCGTTATGATCATCGTCCCGTCCCGTCGCGCCCGGGGCGGGAACCGGGCCGTTCCCGGCCCCCGGGTCACCCGCCCGGCCGCGCCTCCCGGAGCATGCGCGCCGCCCACTCGGGCGCGATGTCGTTGACGAACGCACCCATCGCCGACTCGGACCCGGCGAGGTACTTCAGCTTCTCCGGTGCCCGCCGGATGCTGAACAGCTGCAGGTGCAGGTAGGCGAGGTCCCGCCCGGTGTGCACCGGCGCCTGGTGCCAGGCCGCCACGTACGGCATGCGCACCCCGAACAGCGCGTCGAACCGGCGCAGCACGTCGGTGTAGAGCGGCCCGAACGCGGCCCGCTCCGCGGGCTCCAGCTCGGTGAGGTCCGCCACCCGCCGGTGCGGGTAGAGGTGCACCTCGAACGGCCAGCGGGCCGCCGCCGGCACGAACGCGGTCCAGTGCCGGTTCTCCGCCACCACCCGGATCCCGGCGTCCCGCTCGGCGGCGAGCACGTCGGCGAAGAGGTTGCCACCGGTGCGCTCCCGGTGCCGCTCGGCCGCGGCGAGCATGCGCTCGGTGCGCGGGGTGACGAACGGGTAGGCGTAGATCTGCCCGTGTGGGTGGGTGAGCGTGATCCCGATCTCCGCGCCCCGGTTCTCGAAGCAGAACACCTGCTCCACGCCCGGCAGCGCGCCGAGCTCCGCGGTGCGGTCGGCCCACGCCTCCATCACGAGCTCCACCCGTTCGGGGGAGAGCGAGGAGAACGACGCGTCGTGGTCGGAGGTGAAGCACACCACCTCGCACCGCCCCACGCCGGGCCGTACCAGGCTCAGCCCGCCGACCTGCTCGCAGGCGACCGGCGTGTAGCTGAAGGAGGGGAAGCGGTTCTCGAACACGACCACGTCGTAGTCGCTCGCCGGGATCTCGGTGGGCCGGCCCGGCCGGGACGGGCACAGCGGGCACTCGTCCGCGGGCGGCAGGAAGGTGCGGTTCTGCCGGTGCCCGGCGATCGCCACCCACTCCTCGGTGAGCGGGTCGTAGCGCAGCTCGGACGCGGGCGGCCGGGGCGGCAGCGTGCGGGTGTCCGGCACGTCGCGCACCGCGTCCGGCGTGGCGTCGAAGTAGATCAGCTCGCGCCCGTCGGCGAGCCGGGTCGAGGTACGGCGGGCCGTGCGCACCGGCGCGCCCGGCCGTACGGCCACCTGCGCGTCCGCCCGGGCGGGCCGCGGGGTTTCCATCGGTGCGCTCACCGCCTCACCGCCTCGCGCCGCGGCACCGGGGCGACGAGGATCAGCTCGCCCACCCGGGCCTCCAGCTCGGCCCGCGCCTCCTCGGCGAGGCCGGTGTCGCACACCACCGCGTTCGCCTGCTCCAGATCGGCGATCGAGCTGATGCCGATCGTGCCCCACTTGGTGTGGTCGGCGAGCACGACCAGCTGCTGGGCCGAGGCGACCAGCTCGCGGTTGGTCTCGGCCTCGAGCAGGTTCGGCGTGGTGAAGCCCGCGCGCACGCTCATCCCGTGCACGCCGAGGAAGAGCGTGTGCACGCTGAGCCGCCGGATCGCGGCGACCGCGACCGGGCCGACGAGCGCGTCCGACGGCGTGCGCACCCCGCCGGTGAGCACCACGGTGCGGTCCGGCCGGTCGGCGCGGTGGAAGACGTCGGCCACCCGCAGCGAGTTGGTGATCACGGTGAGGTCCGGCACGTCGAGCAGGTGGTGGGCGAGCGCCCAGGTGGTGGTCCCCGCGGAGAGCGCGATCGCGGTGCCGGGCCGTACCATCTCGGCGGCCCGCCGGGCGATCGCCTCCTTCTCCGCCCGCTGGCGCACCGACTTGGCCGCGAACCCCGGCTCCCGGGTGGCGGCCGATCCGGCGATCGTGGCGCCGCCGTGCACCTTCTCCACGAGCCCCCGCTCGGCGAGCACCTCCAGGTCGCGCCGGATCGTCATGTCCGAGACGCCGAGCTCGCGGACGAGGTCGGCGACGCGGACCCCGCCGTCCCGGCGTATCCGGTCCAGGATCGCCTCCTGCCGTTGCTGCGCCAGCATCACCCCTCCTGACGACGCCCGCCGCGAGCCGGCCCTGGGCATCAGACTCCAACAGATTCCAACAAAATAGTACACAAGAGAACGTCGCCCACGTGTGATCGTGGTTAACTAACGGACAGGGCCGCTTCGGCGCCGCCGTACCGGGGTACCACCGCGACGTCGCGCACCGCCGCGCCGCGGGGGACCGCCGTGCCGGCGCCGGGGTGCGGTCCGGTCATCCGGCCTCAGCGCCGGCGGAACGGTACCGACGACGACAGGGAGGATGGATGGCGAAGCGAGCGCGCAAGCGGCGGGCCCGGAAGAAGCACCGGGCGAACCACGGCAAGCGGCCGAACGCCCGCTAACGACCGCGGCCCCAGGCGGCGAGCAGGCGGCTCTGCGGATCGGCGTCCGGCGGCAGCTCGCGCCGCTCTCCGATCACCCCGGTCTCCCGGTAGGAGTCCTCCACCGCCTCGAACCAGGCCGCGCACGCGTCCACCAGCTCCGGGTCGAGGCGGTCGGGGAGGCCGATCGCCCGCGCCATGTCCCAGGTGTGGATGAGCGCGTCCGCGAACAGCTCGCACAGGTACTCCTCGCCGGCGACGTCGCCGAACGCGAGGTGCACCACGCGGCCGAGCGCGCCCTCGTCGTAGGCCGCCAGCACCGCCGCCGCGGCCGCGCGGTCGAACGCCTTCACCGGGTCGTCACCGAGCAGGTCACCCTCGAGCTCGTCCCCCATCTCGGCCACGGTACGGCCGGCCAGCAGGTGGGGCGCGTAGAGGCACTCGCGCACCAGGTGGTTGACGAGGGTGTGGACGTCCCAGTCCGCGCAGGGGGTGGGCAGGTTCCACTGGTCGGGACGGACGAGATGGACCTTCTGCCCGAAGTCATCGAGAGCTCGCCGATACGCGTCGCGGACGTCGAGGTTCATCTCAGTGCTCACCGTTTCGCGGCTCACCGTTTCGCGCTTGGCGTTCACCGTGCTCCGTGCGCGGCCGTCCCCGCCGAGCGACGGCCGTGAGTCACCTCCTATTTCGACGGTAACCCGTCGTCAGAGGATGCGCTGTTCGGCCCAGACGACCTTGCCGCAGGGCGTGGGCCGCGAGCCCCACCGGTAGGCGAGCCGGTCCACCAGGCGCAGCCCGCGCCCGGTGTCGGCGCCGGTGTCCGGGTCGCGCAGGGTGGGCATGGCGAAGGACGAGTCGCCCACCTCGCACACGAGCGAACGCCCGCGCAGCAGCCGCACCTCGATCGGCCCGCGGGCGTGGTTCACCGCGTTCGTCACGAGCTCGCTCACGATCAGCTCGCTGGTGTCGGCGAGCGCGGCCAGCCCCCACCGCTCCAGGGTGGCGCGCACCCCGTGCCGCACCTCGCGCACCGCGGACGGCTCGGCCGGGAGCGTCCAGGCGGCCATCTCGTCGGGGGTGAGCTCACGCACCCGGGCGAGCATGAGCGCGATGTCGTCGCGCTCGTCGCCGGGCCGCTGCGCGCCGATCGTCGCGTCGCAGATGTCCTCCAGGTCGCGCAGCCGTACCGACAGCAGGCGGCGCAGCTTCTCGATGCCGGAGTCGATGTCGCGGTCCCGGCTCTCCACCAGGCCGTCGGTGTAGAGCGCGAGCACGCTGTCGTGCGGCAGCGTGATCTCCCGCATCTCGAACGGCTCGCCGCCGATGCCGAGCGGCAGGCCCGGCGGCAGGTCGATCACCTCGGTGGTGCCGTCCGGCAGCAGCAGGATCGGCGGCACGTGCCCGGCGCGGGCGAGCGTGCAGGTCCGGGTCACCGGATCGTAGGTGGCGTAGATGCAGGTGGCGATCTGGGTCGCGTCGAGGTCCTGGCTCATCCGGCTGAGCCGGAACAGCACCTCCGCCGGGGTGAGGTCGAGCGAGGCCAGGGTGCGTACGGCGGTGCGGAGCTGGCCCATCGTGGCGGCGGCGCGGATGCCGTGACCCATCACGTCCCCGACCACGAGCGCGACGCGGTGACCCGGCAGCGGAATCACGTCGTACCAGTCGCCGCCCACCCCGGTCAGGTCGCTCGCCGGCAGGTAGCGGGAGGCGATCTGCAGGCCGAGCGGATCGTGCAGGTCGGCCGGGAGCAGGCTGCTCTGCAGCGCGAGCGCGGTGCCGCGCTCCCGGCTGTACAGCCGCGCGTTGTCGATGCACAGCGCGGCGCGCGCGGCGAGCTCCTCGCCGAGGGTGACGTCCTCCTCGTCGAACGGCGTGCTGCCGGGGAAGCGGTGGAACGACACGATGCCGAGCACCCGGCCGCGCGCCTGGAGCGGCACCATGAGCAGCGAGACGCCCTCGAGCAGCCGGCGCACGTCGTCGCGCCCGCGCGCCCGGGACAGCTCGGCCGCGAGGTCCGGGTCGACCTCGGTGAACATGATCGGCTTGCCGATCGCCATGCACCGGGCGAACGGCGACCACGGCGGGTAGGCCGTCACCTCGTCGAGCGGCCAGGCCACCACGTAGTCGTCGGCGCGGGGCCCCGCGACCGCCCCCGCCAGCCGCCGCACCACGGCCGAGCCGTCGGGCGGCTGGTAGGGCAGCTCGCCGTCGAGCAGCACCCGGTCCCGCACGGTGACCGCCGCCCAGTCGGCGAACCGGGGCACGGCGAGGTCGACGAGCTCGCGGGCGGTCTCGGCGATGTCGAGGGTCGTGCCGATCCGGCGGCTCGCCTCGTTGAGGAAGGCGAGCTGCTCGTGCACCGGGACCGGACTGCTCAGCCGCGAGCAGCCCGGGTCGGCCTTCTTGACGACGTACCGCCGGTCCGGTGAGGACGTGACCGACGCCGTCCCGCTCGGCTGGCTGCTGGGCACGGTGCTCTTCTCTCTTCCCGCGGTTCGCCAACCACTATAAAAGTTCAAGATCTCCGAATGGGAGGCCCAGGAACCGCCCCCGCGCGGCCGCCATCCCCGGGCGAGACGGGCCGGCGCCCCCGGATGCGCGGATCCGGAGGCGCCGGCGGTGACGACGAGCCCCGGGCGGCTCCCGGGAGCCGCGCCGGTCAGACCTTGGGCAGCGTGGCGAGGGAGGCCTCGATGCGCTCCTGCGGCAGCTCGAAGTCCTCCATCTCGCCGGACAGGTACCGCTCGTAGGCGGCGAGGTCGAAGTGCCCGTGCCCGCACAGCGCGGTCACGATCACCTTCTCCTCGCCGGTCTCCTTGCACCGCAGCGCCTCGGCGATGGTCTCGGCGAGGGCGTGCGTGGGCTCCGGCGCGGGCACGATGCCCTCGGCGCGGGCGAACCGCACGCCGGCCTCGAAGCACTCGGTCTGCGTCCGGGCCACCGCGGTGAACAGGCCGAGCTCGTACATGTGCGACAGCAGCGGAGACATGCCGTGGTAGCGCAGGCCGCCGGCGTGGATCGGGTCCGGCACGAAGTCGTGGCCGAGCGTGTGCATCTTCATCAGCGGGGTGAGCCCGGCGGTGTCCCCGTAGTCGTAGGCGTAGACGCCCTTGGTGAACGACGGGCACGCGGCCGGCTCCACCGCCCGGATCTCGGGGTTCATCCGGCCGGCGAGCTTCTCGCGCAGGAACGGGAAGGCGAGGCCGCCGAAGTTCGACCCGCCGCCGGTGCAGCCCACGATCAGGTCCGGGGTCTCGCCGGCCGCGGCGAGCTGCTCCAGCGCCTCCTCGCCGATCACGGTCTGGTGGAGCAGCACGTGGTTGAGCACCGAGCCGAGCGCGTACCGGGTGTCCTCGTGCTGCGCGGCTACCTCCACGGCCTCGCTGATCGCGATGCCGAGCGAGCCGGGGGAGTCGGGGTCGTCGGCGAGCACCTTGCGGCCCGCCTCGGTGACCGGGGACGGGCTGGCGTGCACGGTCGCGCCCCACACCTCCATGAGCCGCTTGCGGTACGGCTTCTGGTCGTAGGAGGCGCGCACCATCCACACCTCGCACTCGAGGCCGTACTGGGCGCAGGCGAACGACAGCGCCGAGCCCCACTGGCCCGCGCCGGTCTCGGTGGTGAGCCGGCGGATGCCCTGCTGGGCGTTGTAGAAGGCCTGCGGTACCGCGGTGTTCGGCTTGTGCGATCCCGCGGGCGAGGTGCCCTCGTACTTGTAGTAGATGCGCGCGGGCGTGCCGAGCGCGCGCTCCAGCCTGCGGGCGCGGATCAGCGGGGTCGGCCGCCACAGGCGGTAGACGTCGAGGACCTCCTCGGGGATGGGGATGAACCGCTCGGTGCTGACCTCCTGCTCGATCAGCGGCATCGGGAACAGCGGCGCAAGGTCGTCCGGGCCCACCGGCTGCAGGGTGCCGGGGTGCAGCGGCGGCGGGGGCGGGCTCGGCAGGTCGGCGAGCACGTTGTACCAGTTGCGCGGGATGCGCGACTCGTCGAGCACGATCTTGGTGGGCTTGCTCACAGGCGTTCTCCGGGCTTGCTTCCCGGGCCGGGCGTACGGCCCGGCCCCGCTGTCGACGCAGACCAACTTAGCCTGAGCGTTCGCCCAGCGTGACGAGAGGTTTGCGATCGCGGGTGGTGGGCCGGGCTGGTCTGGGGGAGTGTGTCCCGAACGGATGCTCGACGCGCCTGAAGCGGCATGTGTGCCGATATAGGGGCATTGCGGAGAGAAGAGGAGGTGCCCGCCGCCGTGGGGCCCGGGCTCGCGGCGGACGCGCCCGGGGCGGAGCCGACGGCGGACGGGCCGGGGACCCCGCTCGGAGGTCCCCGGCCCCGCGGTAGGTGGAGGTCCGGCCTTCGCAGGCCGGGCCGGCCCGACCGGGACGGCCGCTCCGCCGCCGGTTACAGCGCCGTAACCGGTCGAAAATACGGACGAAGCGCCCAGAGAGTATGTTTTTAGGACGAAATACGCAGGAGGAGAGATGAGTACCCTACTGACTCTCGTCGAGTCGGTCGACGGCCGGCCGACCCTCGAAGAGGTCGACGCGATACTCGCCGAACTCCGTAGGCTGCCGCGCGACGCGTCGGTCAGCAGTCTCATCGACGACCTGCTCGACTACCGGTCGATGCTGTCCCGCTGACCCCGTACGGCCCGCGCGGCCGGTCCGGGGCCGGCGTCCGGCGGCTCAGTGGCCGGCGGCGAAGGTGCGGCCCTGCTGGCTGCCGAACGGCGTGCCCTGCTGCTGCCCGGCCTGCATCCCGCCGACGCCGACCAGCTCCATCAGCCGGGTCTCGACGTACCGCTCGCTGTGCCGGGACTTGTCGGCGATCCGCTCCACCAGGTCGTTGACGTTGCGGGCGAAGTCGAGGTCGGCGGAGCTGACCTCGGCGAACTGGTCGAGGATCCGGTAGCGGATCTGCTGCCAGTTCTGCCGCAGCTGCTGCTCGAGTTGCTGCGCCTGCTGCTGCTCCACTTGGGCGTCCTTTCTTGGTAGTTAGGCCGAAATGCCGCCGGTGAACCTACCCTTCGTGATTGAGTGCTTACGCCGGGTTCTTTCCAAAGATCGCTAGATCGTTCCGCCGGTGGGCCGGGGTGGGACGGGCAGGGGTGAGTACGGCGGGCCGGACGCCCGGCGCGCGGTCGCGCGAACGACCCCGGACATGCGGAAGGGCCAGGCCGCCCGGGCGGGCTGACCTGGCCCTTCACTTCTCTTGAGCGGACGACGGGAATCGAACCCGCGCTGCCAGTTTGGAAGACTGGGGCTCTACCATTGAGCTACGTCCGCACGAACCGGTCGTCGTCTGGTCTAGACTTCTTCCGGTCGTCAGGGCGTTAGCGTACCCGACACCTAGATTGTATACGTCCTGAACGGCGGGGCGTGGCGCAGTTTGGTAGCGCACCTGCTTTGGGAGCAGGGGGTCGTGGGTTCAAATCCCGCCGCCCCGACCAATCGTCCTGATCCGCCGCCTACCCGGTGCAGTGGAACAGGGCCCATACGGCCTTGCCGCCCCGGGCGAGCGGGCTCCAACCCCAGCGGTCGCTGTAGGCCTCCACGATGTACAGGCCCCGGCCGTGCTCCGAGACGAGGTCGGGCTCCTTCGGCGCGGGCACGCCCTCGCCCGGGTCGGCCACCGCGACGAGCAGGTGTGGCCATCGGCGGACGAGCAGCAGCGTGATCGGCCGCTCGCCGTACGCCCGGGGATGGGGCAGGTGGCGCACCGCGTTGGTGACGAGCTCGGAGACGACCAGCGCCACGTCGGCGCAGAGCGCGCCGAGCCCCCATCGGCCGAGGGTGGTGCGGGTGACGTCCCGTGCGATCGTGACCGACTCCGCGCGCGGGCGCAGCGCGCGGGTCACGGCGTCGGGGTGTGGCTCGGCGAGCAGGCGGTCGAACCCGATCTCGAGGGTCACGTCAAGGCATTGCGCGGTGGACCCCGGATCTTCCGCCATCCTGCCGATACCTCCCGCTGTTCTCGTGGACCGAGGTCCCCTCGCCGCGGCCGTACGCCAGTGGCCCAAATTGCGCGCTAGCCCATCATCGGTCACGATCCTTGCGCCTGCAAGACCCAAATGCACGTGCAACTGCAGTTTGCACGGGAAAGCTGGATGGCCCCGCCGCGCTCGCCGACGTTACGGTCGCCCCTATCGCCGGTATCGGTCACGCCGATCGGCCGGTGCCGCGGACCTGCGCGGGCGGCGCCTGAAACGTGCAGGTGCAAGAACGGCGAACAGGAACGGCGAACAAGAACGGTTAAGTCGTGACAGAACGGCAGAGCGAGATACGACATATATGCACGAATCAGACAACAAGCTATTCTCGTCCGGCGTTCCGCCCTCCGTTACCGCCCCCGCCGGGGCGCCGGCCACATGTGCCGGGAAAGGTGGGAAAACCCACATCGACCTGAGACCTTGTCAGCCGCGCGAAGAGTGGTGAGACTGTGTTGGCTGGACCGAGTAGTGGTTGGCTGGACCGAGCGGAGAGGGAGGCACCGTGACACAGATCCAGCCGGGATCCGGCCCCACGGCGCTTCGCATCCTGCTGGGTTCCCAGTTGCGTCGGCTCCGTGAGGAGAAGGGCCTCACGCGGGAGGAGGCCGGTCGCCGGATCCGCGGCTCCGAGTCCAAGATCAGCCGCATGGAGCTCGGCCGGGTCAGCTTCAAGCCGCGCGACGTCGCCGACCTGCTCACCCTCTACGGCGTCGAGGACGAGGCGCAGCGGTCGGCGGTGCTGGAGCTCGCGGAGAAGGCCAACGAGCCGGGGTGGTGGCACCGGTTCAACGACCTGCTGCCCTCCTGGTTCCAGGCCTACGTCGGGCTCGAGGAGGCGGCCTCCCGGATCCGCACCTACGAGGTCCAGTTCATTCCCGGTCTGCTCCAGACGAAGGAGTACGCCCGCGCCGTGATCACGGCGGGGGCGGCCGGCATCACCCCGGAGGAGATCGAGCGCCGGGTCGAACTGCGGCTCCAGCGGCAGCAGGTGCTCGACCGCCCGAACGGCCCGTTCTTCTGGGCCGTGATCGACGAGGCGGCGTTACGGCGTCCCATCGGTGGCACCGACGTGATGCGCGCCCAGCTCGGGCACCTGATCGATCTCATGCGGCAGCCGAACATCACCATCCAGGTGATGCCGTTCAGCTTCGGCGGGCACAGCGCCGAGGGCGGTGCCTTCAGCATCCTGCGCTTCGCCGATCCGGACCTGCCCGACATCGTGTACGTCGAGCAGTTGGCCAGCGCCCTTTATCTGGACAAACGGGAAGACGTGGACCGCTACAGCGAGGTGATGGAGCGGCTCTGCGCCGTGAGCACCACGCCGGACGAAACGGTCAAACTGCTCGAGAAAATCATGCGGGAGATCTGACTCCCGCAGGAGGCCGTGCGGCCGCCGCCGCTTCCGGGAAAGAACGGTTTGGCGAACGGGGCGGCGTGTGCGACGGTAACGTCGCGACGCGGAACGGGCGCGTCGCCCGCGCCGCCCGGTCCGGCGCCGGAACGGGCGACAATGGGACCGATGACGTGGCCGATGACGCCGACGGTGCCCGTCTGCCCTAGACTTGCCAACGGCGCTGGACACCCGCCACAGTCGATCATGCCCGGGATGGCGGATTCGATCGAGATGCACGGCACCGACGCGCCCACGATCATTCAAGGCTTGATCTAGGAGACATCCGTGAAGACCGCTGTCGAG
>QGUZ01000342.1 GCA_003242605.1 Actinomycetota bacterium | reverse complement strand
CTGCTGTCGCGCTCGCTGCTGCTCACCCTGGAGCCGCTGTCCGACGACGACATCCGCGCGGTGCTGGAGCGCGCGCTGCGCGACGAGCGCGGCCTCGGCGGCCGGGTACGGCTCGCCCCCGACGCCGCCGACCACCTGGTCCGGCTCGCCGGCGGCGACGCCCGCCGGTCGCTCACCTACCTGGAGGCGGCGGCGCTGCTGGTGGCCGACACCCGGCCCGCGGGCGGGGACGCCGAGCCGCCCGAGATCACCGTCGAGGTGGTGGAGCGGGCCGTGGACCGGGCCGCGGTGCGCTACGACCGGCAGGGCGACCAGCACTACGACGTGGTGAGCGCGTTCATCAAGAGCATGCGCGGCTCGGACGCGGACGCCGCCCTGCACTACCTCGCCCGGATGATCGAGGCGGGGGAGGACCCGCGGTTCATCGCCCGCCGTATCGTGATCTTCGCCTCGGAGGACGTCGGCATGGCCGACCCCACCTGCCTGCAGACCGCGGTCGCCGCGGCCCAGGCGGTGGAGTTCATCGGCCTGCCCGAGGGCGCGATCAACCTCGCCCACGCGGTGATCCACTGCGCGCTCGCCCCCAAGTCGAACGCCGTGATCAAGGCGATCTCGGCGGCCCGGGAGGACGTACGGCGGGGCCTGATCGGCCCGGTGCCCGCCCACCTGCGGGACGCCCACTACCCGGGCGCGAAGAAGCTGGGCCACGGCGAGGGCTACCGGTACCCGCACGACTACGAGCACGGCCTGGTCCGGCAGGAGTACGCTCCCGCCCAGGTGCGCGACCGGAGCTACTACCAGCCGACGCGGCACGGCGCCGAGGCCGCGTTCGCGGACCGGTGGGCGAAGATCCGGGGTTTCCTGCGCGGCCGACGGCCCGAGTCACGGTAGGGTCATGCCCACTACCTCCGCCGGTCGCGCCGCGGTGGCGGACCGGGCGGAGGCGAGGGCGGACTCACCCGGCGCGCGCCGGACGACCGATGAGGGCCACCACGAGGGGAACGGAAGACCGCACATGCTTACCGCGGGAGAGGTCGCAGGACTGATCGTCGCCCTGTTCTGGGCGATTTTGACCTGCTTTCTTGCCATGGTGCTGGTGAAGCTGGCGCGGCTGCTCACCGAGACCACGAAGATGGTGTCGGAGCTCAGCGACCGGGTGCTGCCGCTGCTCGACGACGTGTCCGTGACGATCGGCGAGGCCAACCGGCAGCTCGTCACCGTCGAGGCCATCGCCGGTAACGTAAAAGAAGTGAGTGACCACGCGGCCAAGGTCTCGCGGGTCGCCTCCGGCTTGATGACGGGCTCTCTCGTGAAGGTGTCGGCCTTCCGGTACGGCGTGCGGCGCGCCCTGGAAGGGCGGCGGCGATCGTGATCCGGCGGCTGTTCTACTTCTCCCTGGGCTTTGTGACGGCGGTGTGGGCGATGCGCAAGATCCGCTCGCTCCATCCCGACCACGTCGCCCGCAGGGCGGTCAACGCCGCCGCGGGGGCCGGGACGGCGCTGCGGGAGTTCGTCGCCGACGTGCGCCACCTCGCCGCGGCCCGGGAAATGGAGTTGCGCGCCGAATACGGGCTCGACAGCGTGGACGTCACGGCCGGCGGCAGGGCGGCCGACCGCCGGGCCCTGCCGGACCACCGGCGTCCAGCCGCACTCGGCCCCGCGCGATCCCTCGAGGCCCGCCGCGGCACAATCCACCCAACCGAGACCCACGACGAAAAGGACGGCCGCTGAAATGGAGTCGGCAGAGATCGCCCGCCGCTTCCTGCGCTTCTTCTCCGAGCGCGGGCACACCGTCGTGCCCTCGGCCAGCCTGATCGCCGAGGACCCGACGCTGCTGCTCGTGCCCGCGGGCATGGTGCCCTTCAAGCCCTACTTCCTCGGGCAGCGCAGGCCCCCGGCACCCCGGCTGGTGAGCGTGCAGAAGTGCATCCGCACCCCGGACATCGACGAGGTCGGCAAGACCACCCGGCACGCCACCTTCTTCCAGATGCTCGGGAACTTCTCCATCGGGGACTACTTCAAGGAGCAGGTGATCCCGTACGCCTGGGAGCTGCTCACCACCCCCCAGTCCGAGGGCGGCTTCGGCTTCGCCGAGGACCGGCTGTGGGTGACCGTCTTCCAGGACGACGACGAGGCGGCCGACATCTGGCACAAGAAGGTCGGCCTGCCGCGTGAGCGCATCCAGCGGCGGGGCCTGAAGGACAACTACTGGCACATGGGCGTGCCCGGCCCGGGCGGGCCGTGTTCGGAGATCTACTTCGACCGCGGGCCCGAGTACGGCCGCGAGGGCGGCCCGGTCGCAGACGAGGACCGCTACCTCGAGGTCTGGAACCTGGTGTTCATGCAGTACCAGCTCGGCGAGGTGCGCGCCAAGGACGACTTCGACGTCATCGGCGAGCTGCCGAGCAAGAACATCGACACCGGCATGGGCCTCGAGCGCATGGCGGCGATCCTGCAGGGCGTCGACAACATCTACGAGATCGACACCACCTCCAAGATCCTCAACCGCGCCGCCGAGCTCACCGGCAGCCGGTACGGCGCCGACCCGCGCGCCGACGTGTCGCTGCGGGTGATCGCCGACCACATGCGCGCCGGCGTGATGCTCGTCGCCGACGGCGTGATCCCGTCCAACGAGGGCCGCGGCTACGTGCTCCGCCGCATCCTCCGCCGGACCATCCGCAACCTGCGGCTGCTCGGCGCGGGCGACGAGCGGTACATGCACGACCTGACGGAGACCACGATCCGCGTCATGGGGGACCTGTACCCCGAGCTGAAGACCGACGCGGCGCGGATCCACACGGTGATCGACGCCGAGGAGGCCTCGTTCCTCGGCACGCTGCGCACCGGCACCGCGATCTTCGACGCCGCGGTGGCGGAGACCAAGCGCGCCAAGGGCACCGTGCTCTCCGGCGAGAAGGCGTTCCAGCTCCACGACACCTACGGCTTCCCGATCGACCTCACCCTGGAGATGGCCGCCGAGCACGGCCTCACGGTCGACGAGGAGGGCTTCCGCCGCCTGATGCAGGAGCAGCGGGAGCGGGCCAAGCGGGACGCCGCGGCGAAGAAGACCGGCCACGTCGACGCCTCGGTGTTCGGCGAGATGCTGGAGAAGGCCGGCAAGGTCGACTTCCTCGGCTACGAGCTGACCAGCGCCGAGGCGAACGTCATCGGCCTGATCAAGGACGGCGCGTCGGTGCCGGCCGCGGGCGCGGGCACCTCGATCGAGCTCGTGCTCGACCGCACCCCGTTCTACGCCGAGGGCGGTGGCCAGCTCGCCGACCAGGGCGTGATCCGCACCACCGGCGCCGAGATCGAGGTCCACGACGTGCAGCAGCCGGTGCCCGGCCTCATCGTGCACCGTGGCACGGTGCGCTCCGGCGAGGTGGTCGTCGGCGACCAGGCGCACGCCGAGATCGACGTGGAGCGGCGGCGGGCGATCTCCCGCAGCCACACCGCGACCCACATGGTGCACCGCGGCTTCCGCAACTTCCTCGGGGAGAGCGCGGCGCAGGCCGGTTCGGAGAACTCCCCGGGCCGGTTCCGGTTCGACTTCACCGCCTCCGGCGCGGTGCCGGACAGCGTGCTGCGCGAGGTCGAGGACCAGGTGAACGAGGTCCTCATCCAGGACCTGCAGGTGAACGCCTTCCACACCTCGCTGGAGCAGGCGCGGGCGATGGGCGCGCTCGCGCTGTTCGGCGAGAAGTACGGCGACGAGGTCCGCGTGGTCGAGGTCGGCGACTACTCGCGTGAGCTGTGCGGCGGCACCCACGTGTCCCGCTCCGGCCAGCTCGGCCTGGTCAAGCTCATCGGCGAGTCGTCGATCGGCGCCGGGGTGCGCCGCGTCGAGGCGCTCGTCGGCATCGACGCGTTCCGCTTCCTCGCCCGGGAGAGCGTGCTCGTCTCCCAGCTGTCCGACCAGCTCAAGGCGCGCCGCGAGGAGCTGCCGGAGCGGATCGAGACGATCGTCACCCGGCTGCGCCAGGCCGAGAAGGAGCTGGAGCGGCTGCGCTCGGCCCAGGTGCTCGCGGTCGCCGGCGAGCTCGCCGCGAACGCCCGCGACCTCGGCGGCGTCTCGCTCGTCACGCACCGCGCGCCGGACGGCACGACAGCGGACGACCTGCGCAAGCTCGCCCTCGACGTGCGCGGCCGGTTCCCGGGCGACCGGGCCGCGGTCGTCGTGATCGCGGGCGTGCCCGCCGGGCGGCCGGTGGTGGTCGCCGCGGTGAACCCGGCCGGGCGCGAGCGCGGCCTGAAGGCGGGCCGTCTCGTCGGCGTGGCCGCGAAGGCGCTCGGCGGCGGCGGTGGCGGCAAGGACGACATCGCGCAGGGCGGCGGCCAGCGGCCCGAGGCGATCGGCGAGGCCCTCGCCGCGGTCGAGGCCGCGGTGCGCGAGGCGCTGGGCTGATCCCCGCCGGGTACGAGGATCGGGACGCGACGACCGCATGAGAAACGGCGTACGCCTCGGCATCGACGTCGGCACGGTGCGCATCGGCGTGGCGCGCAGCGACCCCTCGGGGCTGCTCGCCACGCCGGTGGAGACCGTACGGCGCGGCAAGGGCGACCTGTCCCGCATCGCGGCGCTCGCGCGCGAGCACGAGGCCGTCGAGGTGGTGGTCGGCCTGCCCACCTCGCTGTCGGGCCGGGAGGGCCCGGCGGCGGCCGCGGCGCGGGAGTTCGCCGCGCGGCTCGCCGCGCGGCTCGCCCCGCTGCCGGTGCGGCTCTACGACGAGCGGCTCACCACCGTCACCGCGGAGCAGCGGCTGCGTGCGGGCGGCGTGCGCGGCCGCGCCCGGCGGCAGGTGATCGACCAGGAGGCGGCCGTGGTGCTGCTCCAGGCCGCCCTCGACGCCGAGCGCGCCTCCAACCGCCCGCCCGGCCACCTGGTGACGCCCCCCGCCCCGGCGGGGCGGCCGCCCGGGCCGGAGGAGCCTGGCGGTGCCGCGGACGGACGCACGGCATGACCGGCGGGTGTGCCTTCCCGGCGCCCCGCCGGGACTCGGGCGCGGCCGGTCGCTCCGGGCGGCCGGCCGTATTCGCGACGCCCGCCGCGGCGGGGGGCCCCGCGGCCCCGGGATGTGTGGCGGGGC
>QGUZ01000341.1 GCA_003242605.1 Actinomycetota bacterium | reverse complement strand
GTCGGTGCGCACCCGGCCCGGCGCGGGGAGACGGCCTGCCCGGCGGGGCGGCGGAGGGCCCCGGCCGGGCCCGGCCGCCCCCCCCGCTGGTCCGCGGCCGCGCCGGCACCGGACGACAACGGCGACCGCCGCAACTACCGGCTGCTCGCCGAGGTGCTCGTCGGCTACCTCGCCGGGAACGAGGGCGCGGGCGAGGCCTCCGCCGCGTCCGCCGCGATCGCCGCCGGCCGCGCGTACGGCGGGCGCATCGCGGGCGCGGCGCGCGACCGCCGCGCGCTCGACCCGGCCGAGGCCACGCGCCGCGTGCTCGACCTGCTCCGCGACGCGGGCTTCGACCCGCGGCTCACCCCCGACGGCAGGCAGATCGAGCTGCGCCGCTGCCCGTTCCGCGAGCTCGCCCGCAGCAACGCCGACGTCGTCTGCGGGGTGCACCTCGGCCTCATGCAGGGGGCGCTCGCCGAGCTCGGCGCCTCGCTCACCACCTCGTCGCTGCGCCCGTTCGCCCGCCCGGGCGTGTGCGTCGCCACGCTCCGCCCCACCGAGGAAGCACCACCGGCACCGAGATGAGCCAGAAGCCGAGATGAGTCAGAAGTCGCCTCCCGCACCGCCGCCCGGCGCGGGCCGCGCCGCCTCGGCCGGGTCGCCGCCCGGCGCGGCCGCGGCGCAGGCCGCCGGTGCGCCCGCCGCCCGGCCCGCCATGGCGCGGCAGCGGCCCGCCGTGGCGCGGCTGCCGCTGCTCGCCGGGGCCGCCCTCGCCCTCGCCGCCGGGCTGTGGGGCGGGCTGGCCCGGCTCGAGGTGGCGCCGGCGCCGCGGGAGGCGTTCGCGGCCGAGCACGGGCCGCTGATGGCGCTCGGCTTCCTCGGCACCCTGATCGCCCTGGAGCGGGCGGTGTCGCTGCGCCGCCGCTGGGCGTACGTCGCGCCCGCGCTCGGCGGGCTCGGCGCGATCGCGCTCGCCGCCGGTCTCGGCACGGCGGGGCGGCTCGCGCTCACCGCGGCGGCGGGCTGGCTCGTCGCCTGCTATGTCGTCGTCGTGCTGGAGCGGCGGCCCGGCCGCGCGGTCGGCGTGCAGCTGACCGGGGCCCTCGCCTGGTACGGCGGTGGCCTGCTGTGGCTCCGCGGGCACCCGGTCGCCGACCTGGTGCCGTGGCTCGCGGCCTTCCTCGTCCTCACGATCGCCGGGGAGCGGCTGGAACTCGCGCACGCGGCGTTCCTGCGGCGGCGTGCGGCCGACGGGCTGATCGCCACGGCGGGCCTGCTGGTCGCGGGCGTGCTCACCGCGGTCCCGCTGCCGAGCGCGGGGTGGCGGATCACCGGGGTGGGCATGCTCGCGCTGGCCGCCTGGCTCGGCGTGCACGACGTGGCCCGCCGTACCGTGCGCGCGGCCGGGCTTACCCGGTTCAGTGCGGTCTGCCTGCTCGGCGGGTACGCCTGGCTCGCGGTGGGCGGGCTGCTGTGGGCGGTCGCCGGGCGGCCCGACGGCGGGCTGTACGACGCGGCGCTGCACGCGGTGTTCCTCGGCTTCGTGATGTCGATGGTGTTCGGGCACGCGCCGGTGATCCTCCCCGCGGTGCTGCGGGTGCGCCTGCCGTACCGCCCGGCGATGTACGGCCCGCTCGCGCTGCTCCACCTCGCGTTGGCGGCCCGGGTGGCCGGTGACCTCGCCGGGTTCGAGCCGGCGCGGGCCGCGGGCGGGGTGCTCGGCGAGGTGGCGCTGGTCGCCTTCGCCTGCTGCGCGGCCGCCGCCGCGGTCCGCGCCCGTCGTTCCGGTACGGGGGAGCCGTCATGACCTCGGTGGAGATCCGCATCGGGCCGCCCGGCCGCCGCCCCGAGCCGCCCCCGCCGCGACAGGGGCGGGCGCGGTGGCACGCGATCGCGAACGCGGTGGTGCTGGTCTGGCTGGCGCTCGCCGCGCTCGCCGCCGCCGCGCAGGGCGTGCTGCCCGCGCCGCGCTGGTCGGCGCTGCACCTGTTCCTGCTCGGCGCGGTCACCAACGCGATCACGACGTGGAGCGAGCACTTCGCGGTCACGCTGCTCCGGCTCGCCGAGCCGCCCGCCCGGTGGCGGGCCGGGCGGCTGGTCGCGCTCAACGCCGGGGTCGTCGCGGTGCTCACCGGCGCGTCGACCGGCCCGGCCGCGGTGGGCGTGGCCGGGGCGGCCGTGGTGGTCGCCGTGGTGGCCGCGCACACGGCGGTGCTCGCCGTACGGGCACGGCGCGCGCTCGCGGGCCGGTTCTCGCACGTGGTGACCTGGTACGCGTGGGCCGGGGCCGCGCTCGCCACCGGCGGCACGCTCGGCGGCGTCCTGCTCTCCGGGGCGGTGACCGGCCCGGCGGAGGAGCGCCTGATCGCCGCGCACGCGCACGTCAACCTGCTCGGCTGGGTCGGGCTCGCGGTGCTCGGCACGCTGTTCACGCTCTGGCCGACCGTGCTGCGCACCCAGGTGCTCGACGGGGTGGGCCGGATCGCCCGGCTGTCGGTACGGCTCGCCGTACCCGGGCTCGCCCTCGCGGCAGGCGGGCTGCTCGCCGGGGCGCGGTGGGCCGCCGCGCCGGGCCTGCTGCTGTACTTGGCCGCCGCGGCGCTCGCGCTCGTGCCGTTCCTGCGCACCGCCCGGCGCCGCCCGCCGCACGGCGCGGCCGCGTTCCTGCTCGCCGCGGGCACCGCCTGGTTCGTGCTGGCGATCGTCGCCGACCTCGCCGTGGTCGCCACCCGGCCGCCGGAGCGGGTGGCCGCGGCGATCGAGGCGGCGCTGCCGCCGGTGCTCGCCGGGTTCGCCGGCCAGACGCTGATCGGCGCGCTCACCTTCCTGCTCCCGGTCGTGCTCGGCGGCGGCCCGGCCGCGCTCAAGCGCAACGCCGCCCTGCTCGAGCGGTTCTGGCGCACCCGGCTCACGCTGATCAACCTGGGCCTCGCCGCGGCCGTGCTCCCGCTGCCCGGCCCGGCCCCGGCGGTCGGCCTCGGCACGGCGGTGGCCGCGCTCGCCGCGTTCGTGCCGCTCGCGGTCGCCGCGGTGCTGCGCTCGCGCGGCGTGCGGATCGCCCCGGCGACCGGTGGGATCGCGGTCGGCGTGCTCGCCACCCTGGTCGCGGTCGCCGCCGCGGTGACCACCGTGACCGAGCCGCACGCCCGCACCGTGGCGGGCGGCACCCAGACCGTGGACGTCACCCTCGTCGGCATGCGCGTGGTCCCCGGCGTGATCGAGGCCCCGGCCGGCACCCGGCTCGTACTGCGGGTGACGAACGCCGACGGCCAGCGCCACGACCTGCGGCTGGCCACCGGCGAGCAGACCCCGATGCTGCGCCCCGGCGAGTCGGCCACGCTCACCCTGCCCCCGCTGACCGGCCCGATCGACGGCTGGTGCACGGTCGCCGGCCACCGCGCCGCGGGCATGACCCTCCGCATCGAGGTGACCGGCTCCGCGGCCGAGGCGGCCCGGCGGCCCTCACCCGGCCATGCCGCGCACGCCGCCGAGCAGGGCCCGCTCAACCTCGCGGCCCCGCCCGGCCCCGGCTTTACGCCGTACGACGCGACGCTGCGCCCCGCGCCCGGCGGCACCGAGCACAAGGTGGAGATCCACGTCGTGGAGAAGGAGCTCGAGGTCGCCCCGGGCGTGCGGCAGCGCATGTGGACCTTCGGCGGCACCGTGCCCGGCCCGGTGCTGCGCGGCAAGGTCGGCGACGTGTTCACCGTGACCTTCGTCAACGACGGCACGATCGGCCACGGCATCGACTTCCACGCCGGGTCCCTCGCCCCCGACCGGCCGATGCGCACGATCGAGCCGGGCGAGCGCCTCACCTACCGGTTCACGGCGGACCGCGCGGGCGCCTGGCTCTACCACTGCTCGACGATGCCGATGCTCCAGCACATCGCGAACGGCATGTACGGCGCGGTGATCATCGACCCGCCGGACCTGCGGCCGGTCGACCGCGAGTACGTGCTGGTGCAGGGCGAGCTCTACCTCGGCACGCCCGGCGACCCGGCCCAGGTGGCGAAGATGCGCGACGGCCGCCCCGACGGGTGGATGTTCAACGGCACCGCCGCCCAGTACGACCACGCGCCGCTCGCCGCCCGCGCGGGCGAGCGGGTCCGCGTCTGGGTGGTCGCCGCGGGCCCGGCCTCCGGCACCGCGTTCCACATCGTCGGCACGCGGTTCGACACCGTGTATAAGGAGGGCGCCTACCTGCTGCGCCCGGACGACCCCGGCGGCGCCCAGGCCCTCGACCTCGCCCCGGCCCAGGGCGGCTTCGTCGAGACCGTCTTCCCCGAGCCCGGCCGCTACCCGTTCGTCGACCACGACATGCGGCACGCCGAGTCCGGCGCGCACGGCTTCTTCCAGGTGTCCGGCCGGTAGCCGGTTCACCCGGCCGCGCCCGGGGCGGGGCCGTCCGCCGCGGCCAGGTGGGTGACGCAGACCGAGGGCTCGGCGAACGGCACCAGCCGCTCGGCCGTCACCGGGGCGCGGGCCTCCGCCAGCACGCCCTGCATCATGCCGAGGTGCAGCGCGCACACCACGTCCCGGTGCCGCTCGGCGACCTCGCGGAACGGGCAGTGCCGCAGCCGGATCACCGTCCCGCCGCCCGCCTGCGGGGCCGTGCCGTACCCGGCGGTGTCCGCGGCCGCGGCGGCCCGCGGCGCGCCGTTCGCCGTGCCGTTCGGCGGCGGCACCACCTCCGGCTCGAAGCCCGCGTCGTCGAGCACCGCGACCAGCCGCCGCACCGCCTCCGCGGCGTCGGCCTCCTGCCAGGGCGCGGGCGCGTCGCCCAGGTACCGGCCCCAGGTGCGCCCGGCCTCGAGCGCGGCCTGCTCGGCGTCCGGCAGGCGGGTGGCGACGAGGCCGGTGAGCATCTCGGCGAGCAGCCGGTAGCTGCGCCGCCCGGTGGCCGCCCCGGCGGCCCGGTAGATCATGCGCGGGCGGCCCGCCTGGCCGCGCTCCCCAGGCTCGCGGGTGGCGAGGCCGAGGCCGACGAGGGCGTCGAGGTGGTAGCGGGCGGTGTTCGGGTGCAGCCCCAGCGCCGCCGCGACGTCCTGCACGCCGAGCGGGCCGTCCGTGGCACGCAGCACGTCGAGCACCCGGCCGCGGGTACCGCCCGGCACGGGCCTCGGATCCGTGAGCCTGGTTTCGCTCATAATGATGAGTTTATTTAAACGTCCTTATAAT
>QGUZ01000049.1 GCA_003242605.1 Actinomycetota bacterium | reverse complement strand
GGATCCACCGGGGCTACAGCACCTTCCTTCCCCCGGATGGCGGCCTGAACTGGGCGCTGACCATCATCACGCTCACGGTGCTCATGCGCCTGTGCATCTTCCCGCTCTTCCTCAAGCAGATGCGCTCATCGCGGAAGATGCAGGAACTGGCGCCCAAGATCCAGGAGCTCCGCAGGCGGTACAAGGACAACCGCCAGAAGCTCAACGAAGAGGTGATGAAGGTCTACCAGCAGGCGGGCGTCAACCCGCTTGGTGGCTGTCTGCCGATCCTGGCGCAGTTCCCGATCTTCATCTCGATGTTCACCGTGCTCCGGGCCATGGCCGAGGGGCAGGCCAAGTTCGGCATGACCCAGGAGCTGGTGGACAGCGCCCGCGCGGCCCACATCTTCGGCGCGCCGATCCCGGCGACGTTCTTCACGAGCGACGCGGACATCGCGGCCTTCGACGCCGACCCGCTGGTCACCCGGATCGTCCTCGGCATCTTCGTCGCGACGAGCTCGCTGACGACCTTCCTCACCGTCCGGCAGAGCGTGAAGCGGTCGATGGCTCAGATGCCGGACAACCCGATGGCGCAGTCGCAGAAGATGCTCATGTACATCTCGCCGCTGTTCGCCATCTTCAGCCTGGGTTTCCCGCTCGGTCTGATTCTCTACTGGGTAACCACAAACCTGTGGACCCTCGGCCAGCAGCACTGGTTCTACAGCCGGTACCCGATGCCGCAGTTCGACGCGAAGGGCAACCCGCTGCCGGTGCAGCCCAAGCGCGGCCTGCTGGCGAGGATCCGCAAGAAGGAGCCCGAACCGCCGCCGGAGCCGGCGAAGCCCAAGGTTAAGATCATTCGTCAGCAGCCCAGCCGGCAGCCGCGGAGCAAGAGGACCGGTAGCAAGAAGTCATGACGAAAGAGAGGCGCGACGTGACCGACGCACAGACGCCTGCGGCCGGCACCGCGACGGCCGATCCGGGCAAGGCCCGGCCGGTTCCCGACATCGCGCTCCTCGAGCAGGAGGGGGAGATCGCGGCCGACTACGTCGAAGGGCTGCTCGACATCGCCGATCTCGACGGCGACATCGACATGGACGTCGAGGGCGACCGCGCGGTCGTGTCCGTGGTGGGCATCCAGAGCACCGAGCTGGTGGGCCCCCGGGGCGAGGTCCTCGAGGCCCTGCAGGAGCTGACCCGCCTGGCCGTGCACCGCCGGACGGGCGAGCGGTCGCGCCTCATGCTCGACATCGGCGGGTACCGCGAGCGTCGCCGCAAGGAGCTGAGCAAGCTCGGCGCCGCCGTCGCCGAGGAGGTCAAGCGCACCGGCAAGCCGAAGTCACTCGCGCCGATGACCCCGTTCGAGCGCAAGTGCGTGCACGACGCCGTGGCCGCGGCCGGGCTGTACAGCGAGTCCGAGGGCGAGGAACCCAACCGCTACGTGGTCGTCTTCCCCGCCTGACCGCCACGGACGGCTCCACCGGGTCCGCACACAGGCCGCCGACCTCACCGGGTGGGCGGCCTTCGCTTTTCCTGAAATCGACAGCCGTATGGCTGCAAGTCCGGTATGCGAGGATCGGCCGATGCCGGATCCGGGCGATCCCCGCGGTCGCCGGGCGACGGTACGGCCGGCCGCGCCCCGGCCGGCCGGATCCCGTTGCGTGACGACTTGTCCACAGGCTGTGGATGACGCCGCGTCCTTGTGCCCGCCATACGACCGGATCGCGGCGACCGGGTGCCGGTGCGGTCCCCGGGCGGGGCCGTCGGTGGCCGCGGCACGGATCGGCGGGGTGGACGCCTGTGGAAAGGTGGTACCGGAGCCCGGCCCGGGCGGCGCGATCGGAACCGCGTTGTCCACAGGATGGGGGCGAGCGTGCCGTACGTCGCACCCGGGGCGGCAGAGTGTGAGGAGGGCGGGAGCAGTGGCAGACGGGCGGCCGACGCCGGAACGGGTGCCGCCGGGGCGGCGGGCCCGCGGCTACGCTTACTCGCAGATCGTGATGACGAGTGTGTGATGGCGGAGACCAACGAACTTCCCGACGCGCCCGCGGTGGCCCGCGAGATCTTCACCGGTGAGGCGTGGACCAAGGCGCAGGCGTACGCGGAGCTGCTGGCCGGGCCCGGTGTGGTGCGCGGCCTGCTGGGGCCGCGCGAGGTGCCGCGGCTCTGGGACCGGCACCTGCTGAACTGCGCCGTGGTGGCCGAGGCGGTTCCGAAGGGGGTACGGCTCGTCGACATCGGTTCGGGGGCCGGCCTGCCCGGGATCGTGCTCGCCATCCTCCGGCCGGACATCACGGTGACCCTGCTCGAGCCGCTGCTGCGCAGGACGGTCTTCCTCGAGGAGTGCGTCGAGGCGCTCAAGCTCGAGAACGCGGAGGTGCTGCGCGGCCGGGCGGAGGAGGTGGCGGGGGAGCGCCTGTTCGACGTCGCCTGCGCCCGGGCCGTCGCCCCGCTCGACCGGCTGCTGCTGTGGTCGATGCCGCTGCTCGTCGAGGGCGGCGAGCTCCTCGCCGTGAAGGGGGAGCGCGCGGCCGAGGAGCTGGCGGCGGCCGGCGACGCGCTGCGGAAGACCGGGGCGCGCCACGCCGAGCTGATCACGGTCGGTCGCGGTAAGGTCGATCCGCCCGCCACCCTCGTCCGTGTGATCGCCGGGCGCACCGGCCCGGCGGGCGGGCGCGGGGGAGGGCGACGCGGCTCGGGGGGGCAGGAGAAGCGGCGGCGGAAGAGGCGGCGATGACCGGAGGCCAGGAGCTGGGGTGGCCGGCGGGCGGCGGTGCCGTACCGAACGGCCGCTCTTCCGGATCCGGTCGGCCCGATACTGCCGCATCCGCACAAAAGTCGGTAGAAATGACGAGAAGTGATGCGCAGATTCCCCCGACCTCCGGCGATTCGCCACCGGTACGAGAGGCAATGAGTTCCGTGGTTTCACGTGAAACATCCACTCCGACTCCTCCGTCCCCGTCCACGGTCGGCTACTCCTCTCGTAGCCAGGAGGAGTGGCCGCGCCCGCCGCAGCGTCGTGTGATCACGATCGCCAACCAGAAGGGCGGCGTCGGCAAGACGACCACGGCGGTGAACCTCGCGGCCGCGCTCTCGATGCACGGTCTGCGCGTGCTCGTCATCGACCTGGACCCGCAGGGGAACGCCTCGACGGCGCTGTCGATCGAGCACCGCGGGGACGTGCCGTCGGTCTACCAGGTGCTGATCGAGGGCCTGCCGCTGGCGGAGATCGTGAAGCCGGTGCCGGACATGCCGAACCTCTACTGCGCACCCGCCACGATCAACCTCGCCGGTGCGGAGATCGAGCTCGTGTCGATGGTGGCCCGGGAGTCGCGCCTGCTCAAGGCGATCAACGAGTTCAACGAGATCGAGCTCGACTACATCTTCATCGACTGCCCGCCCTCGCTCGGCCTGCTGACGGTGAACGCCATGGTCGCGGCGGCCGAGGTGCTGATCCCCATCCAGTGCGAGTACTACGCGCTGGAAGGGCTGAGCCAGCTGCTGCAGAACGTCGAGCTGGTGCGGGCCCACCTGAACCCGAAGCTCTCGGTCTCCACGGCGCTGCTCACCATGTACGACGGCCGGACGCGGCTCGCCGCGCAGGTCGCCGAGGACGTGCGGGCGCACTTCGGTGATACGGTCCTCAAGACGGTGATCCCGCGCAGCGTCCGGGTGTCCGAGGCGCCGAGCTACGGCCAGTCGGTCATCACCTACGACCCGGGCTCGAGCGGTGCGATGGCCTACGCCGACGCTGCCCGCGAGATCGCGTTCCGCGGCGCGGGTGTGACCGGCTGATCCGCCGGCGCGCGCGGGGGACGCCGAGCACCGGCAGCATGACGTTGAACGCGTGGGTCTTCCACGTGGGGAGGGCAAGTGAGTAACCGGCCGCGGCGTGGACTGGGGAAAGGGCTGGGCGCCCTCATCCCCACCGGTCCCATCGTGCAGCCCATGGCGCAGCATGGACCCGCCCGACCGGAGGGCGGCACCTCCGAGGCGGCGCCGGTCGCCGGGGCGTACTTCCAGGAGATCGACGTCGAGCTGATCGATCCGAACCCGCGGCAGCCGCGTGACAACTTCGATCCGGACGCGCTCGCCGAGCTGGCGACGTCCATTGAGGAGGTCGGCCTGCTCCAGCCCGTGGTGGTACGGCCGAAGGACGGCGGCCGGTACGAGCTCATCATGGGGGAGCGGCGCCTCCGGGCCTGCAAGATGGCGGGCCTCCAGCAGATTCCCGCGATCGTGCGCAACACCCAGGACGAGGAGATGCTCCGGGAGGCGCTGATCGAGAACCTCCAGCGGGTGCAGCTCAACCCGCTGGAGGAGGCGGCCGCCTACCGGCAGCTCCTCGACGACTTCGGCGTGACGCACGAGCAGCTCGCCCGCAAGGTCGGCCGCTCCCGCCCGCACATCACCAACACGCTGCGCCTGCTGACCCTGCCGCCGTCCATCCACAACCGGATCGCCTCGGGGGTGCTGAGCGCGGGCCACGCCCGGGCCCTGCTCGCGCTCGACGACCCCGCCGCCCAGGAGCACCTCGCGAAGCGCATCGTGGCCGAAGGGCTCTCGGTGCGCGCGGTCGAGGAGATCGTGCAGCTCGGCGAGGCGACCGCGGGCCCCACCCAGCGCCGCCGCGCCGCCAAGCAGCCGCCACCGCCCGAGCTCAAGGAGCTCTCCGACCGCCTCTCCGACCTCTTCGAGACCCGGGTGAAGGTCGACCTCGGCAAGCGCAAGGGCCGCATCGTCGTGGAGTTCGCCTCGGTGGAGGACCTCGAACGCATCCTCGCCTCCATGGCCCCCGACGCCCTCAACTCCGTGCGCGCATCCTCGGCCTCCACTTCCGGCTAGCCGTGCTCGGCCGGGACCTCGGTGGCGGTCGGCCGGCCGGCGGAGGACCGCCCGGCGCGCAGTGACGCCGTTGGTGTTGGAGTACGACACCCCTGGTTGCAGCGACCGGACACGTTCGTCGCTGCCGGCGAACATCCGCCGGTAGGCCCACTCGGCCTGCGACGTCCTGTTGAACCGCTCTGCCGTCCGTTCCGCGACGGGCGGGTGGGGCTTGATGAACCTCAGCCGCGCCCCAGCGCCCGTACCGCAGCGGCGAACGCGGCCGAGCGGCGATAGGGGAGCTTTGCGCACCGCCTCCTTGCGCGCCCAGTACTCGATCAGCGCGGTGGCGCGCTCCGCCTCCGGCAGCCGGGCGTACCCGGCGGCCTCCGCGGGGGACAGCACGGTGCCGGCGGGCTCGGCGGCCCGGGGCGCGTGCCGCTCCACGTCGATCCCGACCGGGCCGAGGTCGGTGACCGCGACCGCCACCCGGTCCCCGAGTGGGACACCGACAGGTGGAACTCGCCGCCGGGCAGGTACGGCCGGCCGTGCGGGCGCCCGCAGCGGTCGCGGTCCCCGAGTGGCGGGACCCGCTCCGGCGGCAGGCCGAGCAGGCGGCCGAGCACGATCCGGCTCGTGGCGCAGCCGACCGTGAACCGGTCGCGGTCCGCTCGGCGCCGGTAGGCGTCCGCCCGGGGGAACTCCTCGGCGGTGAACGGCTCCCGGTGCCAGGGGCGGGCGGCGTCCGGCCGCGCCCACCAGACCTCGCAGACCACGCGATGCCGATGATCACCCGCTCGATGTTCGTGATGCGGTGGGCGGCGAAGAACGCGGCCGCTCGCAGCAGGACGGCCGCGCTGGTGGCGCCGCTTTCATCCGGCAGTGTCTCGCCGTGGCCGGGCGGGAGCGGTGGTCGACGGCGGCGTGCACGTCGTCAGAGCCGATGGGCTCCTTGTCGTGGCGCTGGGCGGCGGTGGCAGCGCGGCCGTAAGGGCGCCACCCGCCGCTGTCCGGGATCCTGCCGATCTTCTTGACATCCGGGTGGATCAGCTCGCCGGGCCGGCTGCGCGCACACCGTGTGCGGGTGATGCGGCGGGCCGGATCACCGTGAGTGGATCGCAGCCGGCAAGGCGGGGCACCTGGTGGTGGCGCAGACGGGAGACGGCTCGTTCGGGAACCCGTTCTGCGGTGTGGGCGGGCGAGCGGTGGCCTCGGTGGCGGCGGGCCGGTACGTGGGCCTCGATGGCAGGGAGCGGTCGGTCATCCGGTGCGGGCATGCGCGCGTCTACCGGGTCAAGGCGTACGAGCTGCCCGAGGCGCCGCGGGACGGCCGCGGCCAGCACCTCGCGAACCTGCTCGCGATGCAGCCGGACGAGCGGGTGGTCGAGGTGCTCGCGCTGCGGGACTACAACGCCGCGCCGTACCTGGTGCTTGCCACCCGGATCGATGGCGCGACCCTGGCCGTCCTTCTTCGTCGTAGCGGCTGGGCTGGCGATGCGCGCCGGTTCCTTGGCCACGTGGGCGACGGGCTGGCCCGTTATCCGGACGCGTCGTATGGGATCCGCGCGTGATCGGTCATGCGGGCACTACGCGTAGGCCATGAAGACCTCCAGTCGGTGAAGTGGCATCTCCACCAAATCCGGAATTCTTCTTATCGATCGAGCACCAGCGTCCGCGTGTCACCAACGTGGTGGCCGAGTGCGGCTAGCCCATACACGGCCGACGAGGCCCACGTGCCCTTCGGAGCGCCGGCCCGATCACGACCTGGACGGGAACCCTTCAGGCGCCGAGAACCACACCGCCGCAAGGCGCCCTGGGGAGCGGCGGCACGGCACGAGGGCGTTTGTTCTAGCCGGACTGGTCGGGCAGGTAGGGGAGGACGCCGTCAGGCGGCGGGGCACCAGCGCAGTCACGGGCTTCTGGAGCGGATACGGAAGAGGGATTGTGCTACGCCCAGAGGTGAGCGGCTGCGCGTCGGTGAGCTTGGAAGCGCGGCCGGTTCGTGCGGGTGCCGAGTCGGCGTCGATCTTGGTGTGTCGTGCGGTCGGAAGGGAGGCGAGGCCTATGGCGCCACAAACGGATCGTCGACACCCTTCGCCGTCTGGGCAGCCCACCCCGAGCGACTCAGGGCTTCACGGGTCTAGGCGGCCGTAGGAGGAGGCGCCATACTCCTTCCCGGCGGACCTCCCCGATCCGACTGAAGGACTTCTTTGTCCACTGGCTGGCTCCCTCGTCGGCGGAAGGGGAGCCGCCGGTCGATCGTGGCCGGCGGAGGTGGTGATGTGGCCGCTGTCACTGGGCATGCGAGTTCCCCGGTCCGGCCTTCGTGGCGTAACGCGGAGAGGAGCGGGGAGCAGATGAGCTGACGGGAGGCCGTCGAGACGCCGATTGCCGACCGATGCTCTCCGGCGCGGGTGGTTTCACGTGAAACATAGGGAGAGGCAGGAACGAATCGAGGGCAGATTCGTCACCGAGAAGGAGTCGGCACCGGTCGGCGGTCGGCTTTGGGGCGGGGTCTTGTCGGAGCCGGGATGGTGGCGACGCCACCTCGGCGCGGATCGCCGCTTCCACGATCGAAGGCTCTCCGCGAATCGAGCCACTGATCGGTAGGGAGGGCCAGCGCGTGGCGCTCCGTGTGGATCCCTCGGCTGCAGGAGGCGCATCGGGTAGCCGTCAGCCGCACCCACCGGGTCAGGCGTCAGTAGTGAACCCCCTCAGGCGAGGTGGTGCGCGGCGCCGGGGGTGAGGTGCCGTCAGGCGTTAGCGGTGAATCCCCCGCCCTCCCGATGTTCCACGTGAAACGTCGGGTCCTGTTCGAGAAGGGAGCGGCTTCTCCCGATGGCCCCCGCCTCCAGAGAATCCGGGTACGCGTCCGCCTTACGGGCGATTCACGAACGTACCGCCCGGCGCTGATCGACCGCGATCGGTGGCGGGCATCGGCTGCGTTCGGCTGCGTACCCAGCCGGACATGACGGCGTGGCGACATCGTCTCCGGACGAGCACTGGACAGTGCGGACGTGATACTCGACGAGCCTCCCTCGGCATCGGTGCTGACCAGGCGGCGTCGCGCGGGCAGCCGGCGGCGTGGCGGGGTGGCCTTCGTTTGAGCCGGCGGCGGTCAGACGCGGGTGACGAGGATGCCGTCGTCGCGGAACAGTGCCGCGCCCGGGCGGAAGGTGACGCCGCCGAAGGTGACCGGGACGTCGCGTTCCCCGGCGCCGGTCTTGGCGCTCCTGCGCGGGTTGGAGTCGAGCGCGTTGATGCCGAGGCCGAGCCCGCGCAGGGCGGCCACGTGCCGCACGGCGCCGTTGATCACCGCGCCGGACCAGCCGTTCTCCACCGCCATCGTGGCGATGACGTCGCCCATGAGCGCGGTGTGCAGGGAGCTGCCCAATCCGTCCCCGCGAACCGGAACCCGAAGGGACAGGATGCCCCACCCTGTCATCGCAACCGATGACCACCGACTGACCACCGACCGAGGGTCGCCCGCCGCCCGATCAGGGTGCAGGCGATGCGGGCCGAGACCACTCGGGGCGGGTTTCATGTTGCGCGACCGCGATCGCCTTCTTGTTTCACGTGAAACTACGCGCTTCGTCGGCGTCTCCCTCTGTGTTTCACGTGAAACCTCTCGGGTCGCTCGCGGGGAGGGGCAATCGGGGGAAGACACGGGCGGTCGAGGGCAAGGTCGCCGACGCCAGTCGGACTGAGGTGGGATCGCTCGGCGGGCTGCGGAGGAGCCGGGGACCTAGGCCACGGGTCTCGTTTGACGGCGGCAGGAGGGGAGCGCCGCCAACTTCAGCCGGGGCGGAGATGACGGAGCCGCACCGTGCCCTCCGCTGCACATGTTGCCGCGTGAGTCGTTCACGTGTGAGGTGCGTTGGCTCTTCGCGCGGTCATGGCCCGGTCACTCCTGGGGCGGCCCGGCCGGTCCAAGCGGCCGGGCGCGACCGGGCGTACCGCAGTGCACCGGCGACGAGCCTGTGGTGCTCGGCGATGGGGCGGCCGACCGACGGGAGAGCGACCAGAGGGTGGTTTCACGTGAAACACGGTCGGGGATCACGCGCCCTTGACCGCGGTGGCGATATCGGCGGCGAAGGCGTCGACGCTCTCGGGGGTGGTGTCGAAGGCGGTCATCCAGCGGACCACGCCCTCGGTGTGGTCCCAGACGTGGAAGGTGTAGCGGGACTTGAGTTCGCGGATGGCGTCGTGGGGGAGGGCGGCGAAGACGGCGTTGGATTGGACCGGCCAGCGGAGGGTGATGTTGGGGAGGCCGGCGATGCCGTCGGCGAGGCGACGGGCCATCGCGTTCGCGTGTTCGGCGTTCTTGCGCCAGAGGTCGTCGGTGAGCAGGGCCGTGAGCTGGGCGGAGATGAAACGGGCCTTCGAGGCCAGCTGCAGCGACTGGCGGATGAGGAAGGGGACCTTCGCGGCGAGCTCCGGACGGAGCACCACGAGGGCTTCGGCGAACACCGCGCCGTTCTTGGTGCCGCCGAAACCGACCACGTCCACCCCGGCGTCGGTGGTGAGGGCGCGCAGCGAGCAGCCGAGGTACGCGGCCGCGTTGGCGAGCCGCGCGCCGTCCATGTGCAGCAGGAGCCCGTGGGCGTGCGCGACCTCGGCGATCGCGGCCACCTCGTCGGGGGTGTAGCAGGTACCGAGCTCGGTCACCTGGGAGATGGAGACGACCTTGGGCTGGACCTCGTTCGGCACGCCCAGGCCGTGCAGGCGCGAGGTCACATCGTCGGGGGTGAGTTTGCCGTCGACGGTCGGGACGGTGATCAGCTTCGTGCCGAGCTGCCGTTCGGCCGCACCGCCCTCATGGGTGGCGATGTGCGCCGACTCCGGGCAAATCACCGCCTCGTACCGGTTGCCGAGCAGCAGCGACAGGCCGAGGATGTTGGCCCCCGTGCCGTTCAGCACGGGGAATCCGGTCGCCTCATCGCCGAACTCGTCCTTGATCCGCTCGCGGAAGGTCGCCGTCCAGGGGTCATCGCCGTACGCGGGCGAGTAGCCGGTGTTCGCTGCGGCGATCGCGGCCATCACCGCCGGATGCGCGCCGGCGTGGTTGTCGCTCGCGAAGTCGGTGTTGTGCACGGCGATCGATCCCTCCCGAGACGGGTGACCATCCATCGATCCGATCTCAGCCAGGCTACGCCGTCGGGTCGCGCAGGCCTCAACCGCCCCTGCACACGACAGGCGCACCGAGTGCGGCCTCCCGGCGATCGGGCAGGCACGCCACCGATGGCGGGGGAGACCACACGCCGCGATGGAGCCCTCCTCGGCCTCATCGGGGTCGGCCACCGCACGGCAACCGATGGGCATGGCGAAAGCGGGTGCTCTCGAGGCTCGTCCCGCTCGTGCGGCGCGGAATGATGGCAGGCCTGCGCCGGCGGTGCTCGCGCTCCGAATGCCGAGCGGCCTCCGCGTCATGCTCGGGTACGGCCCGGCGTAACGTTGACCGCCTCCGGTCTGCCGGTACGCGGACTCGGGCGGCTGACGCTTGCACGCGACCCGAGGCGTCCAGGTCGCACCACGGCGGCGGCCCGGTCGAACGCCACGCCCGGCACGTCGGCCTTGCGCAGCCGGACACCACCGCTCGCCCCGGTACCGGATGCCGACGCCGGTATGTTTCACGTGAAACAGGGGAGAGGCGCACCGCCATGTCATGGCATCGCTGCGAACCGAAACAGGCCACGTCGGCACGGGACGCCCCTCGATGACGTTGGTTCCCTGGCCCTTGCGAAGCAGGGCGTCCGAACGTCGATCACTGGGGACGCCGTCCGACGTTGTTTCACGTGAAACCAGGGTGGTCGCGACCACGGAGCGGGGCGGCGTCACGCGCACGGCCGGCTGATCGCCGGCAAGGCCTCGCCCATCGCTGCCCGAGTGGGGTTCACCGCTCCTGCGAGACCGAGAGCTCCCGAGCGTGCCGGTCAGGTCGCCGTCCGCCGTGGCTCGGCAGGTGTGACGCCCGCGGCCTTCGACTGTGAGGTCTGCGAGCGGCGGAGTGTGATCGAGCGGGGTTGAGATCGGCTCAAGCCGTTCCGGGCGCTGGTCGCGCGCTATGGCAAGACGGCCGTCGTGGTCACGATCGGGTGCATCCTGCCCGCTTAACGCCAAGCCCTGGCCCCACAAGCCGCGGCTCCCGGTCGGCGATCACCGCGGACGCCGCCCCGACGTTGTTTCACGTGAAACAGGGGGAAAGATCGCGTGGTTGCTACCCCTGCCCTATGAGCCATCCTCCCGGAGATCCGATCGCCGGCGCGCGCTCGGCGGCAAGGGGGAACCGCGCCGGGCCGTACCCGATCCACCACAACGACGGTGGTGCCGTGGGCCGGAGCGCCTCGGCCCGGCCCGGCACGATGCCGCGCGCCGGTGCGGTCGGCGGGCACGGCCAAACATCCGGGAGGGTACGGCCTGGCGCGTCAGGACGGCGGGGGAGTCAACCTCGGGCGGCCGCGATCTCGAGCAGGCGGGTGCACAGGGTGCCGAGGTCGCGGTCGGCGGCCTCGGCGGCCATGGGCAGCAGGGAGGTCTCGGTCATGCCCGGGGCGACGTTGACCTCGAGGAAGTGCGGGTTGCCGTCGTGGTCGACGATGATGTCGGTGCGGGAGATGTCCCGCAGGCCCAGGGCCTCGTGGGCGGCCACCGCCATGGCGAGGCAGGACTCGGCGACCTCGGGGCGCAGCCGCGCCGGGGCGAAGAACTCGGTGTGGCCCGCGGTGTACCGGGCGGCGTAGTCGTACACGCCCCCGTCGGGCACGATCTCGACCGGGGGCAGCGCCACCGGGCCGTCCCCGAGGTCCACCACCGAGACCGCGACCTCCACGCCCTCGACGTACTTCTCGATGAGGGCGGTGTCGCCGTAGGCGAAGCAGCCGACCATGGCGGCGGGCAGCTCCTCGGCCTTCCGGACGATCGAGGCGCCCAGGGCCGACCCGCCCCGGGACGGCTTCACGAACAGCGGCAGGCCGAGCCGCTCCACGATCCGCTCGAGCACCGCCGACGCCCCCAGGTCGTGGAAGGTCTCCTTCGGCAGGGTCACCGAGTCGGGCGTGCGCAGGCCCCAGGACCGCACCACGGCCTTCGCCGTCGGCTTGTCGTACGCCACCCGGCAGGCGTCCGGCCCGGCCCCGACGTAGGGCACCGACAGCAGCTCCAGCACCGACCGGATCGCCCCGTCCTCGCCGCTGCCGCCGTGCAGGGTGACGAACACGGCGTCCGGCGGGTCGGCGAGGATCGACGGCACCAGGGTCGCGTCGGTGTCCCTCATCTCGACCTCGACTCCCTTCGACCGCAGCACCTCGGCGACCCGGCGGCCCGAGCGCAGGCTGACCTCGCGCTCGTAGGAAAGCCCGCCGGCCAGCACCAGCACATGGCCGAGATCACTCATCGGGGGAGCCTTTCTACTGTCGCTGACCAATGTACGGCTGACGCCCTACCCTAAGGCGTCAGCCGTACCGGGTGTCAGGCCAGGTCCGGGCCGGGCGTGTCGATGCCGGGCCGGTGCCGCCCGGCGCCGGCGCCGAACGTGTCGCGGACCTCCAGCTCCTGCTCGATCACGGCGCCGAGCCGGCGCACGCCCTCCCGGATGCGGTCGGGCTCGGGGTAGCAGTACGACAGCCGCATCTGCCGGGAGCCCTGCCCGTCGGCGTAGAAGCCGGTGCCGGGCACGAACGCGACCCGGGCGGCCACCGCGCGGGGCAGGATCGCCTTGGAGTCGAGGCCCTCCGGCAGCGTCATCCACACGAAGAAGCCGCCGCCCGGCTTGGTCCAGGTGCAGCCCTCGGGCATGTACTTCGGCAGCGCGTCGAGCATGGCGTCGCGGCGCTCCCGGTACAGCTCGCGGAACGCCTTGATCTGCTCGCGCCACGGCTGGGTCTCCAGGTACCGGCCCACGGCGAGCTGGGCGAACGTGGAGTGGGAGAGCACCGCCGACTCCATCGCGAGGATGAGCTTGTCCCGGATGGCGTGCGGGGCGAGCGCCCAGCCGACCCGGAAGCCGGGGGCGAGGGTCTTGGAGAACGAGCCGAGGTAGACCACCCCGTCCGGGTCCTCGGCGCGCAGCGCCCGCATCGGCTCGCCGTCGAAGCCGAGCAGGCCGTACGGGTTGTCCTCGACGACGAGCACCCCGGCCCGGCGGCAGATCTCCAGCACCCGGGTGCGCCGCTCGGCGGTGAGGGTGACCCCGGCCGGGTTCTGGAAGTTGGGGATCGTGTACAGGAACTTCACCCGCTGCCCGGCCCGCGCGCAGGCGTCGATCGCCTCGGCGAGCGCCTCGGGGATCAGGCCGTCGTCGTCCATGGCCACGTGGACCACCTTCGCCTGGTAGGCGGCGAAGGTGCCGAGCGCGCCCACGTACGAGGGACCCTCCGCGAGGACCACGTCGCCGGGGTCGATGAAGATGCGGGTGACCAGGTCGAGCGCCTGCTGCGAGCCGACGGTGACGACGACGTCGTCCGGCCCGGCCTCGATGCCCTCGAGGCGCATGACCTCGCAGATCTGCTCGCGCAGCAGCGGGTCGCCCTGGCCGGAGCCGTACTGGAGCGCGACCGGGCCGCGGTTCGCCACCAGCTCGGCGACGAGCTCGCCGACCGCGTCGAGGGGAAGGGCCGTGACGTAGGGCATGCCGCCGGCGAGCGAGACCACCTCGGGCCGCGACGCGACGGCGAAAAGAGCTCGGACCTCGGAGGCGACCATCCCGGCAGCTCGCGCTGCGTACCGGTCGACGTAGGCGTCAATACGCGACCCGTGAGCCGCGGTCGTCCGACCGTGATCCTGCTCTGTCGTCACGGTCCCACCTCCTAGGTGATCGCTCTACGCTACGGCGCTGGATACTTCAGAGTACGCCAGGGGTTTCCCTGCCTTTTCCGGCCGGTGTGCCGCACGAGACGCCGGACGGGCCCGTGGCGCCGGCGCGGCGAGCCGGACACCTCAGCTACCGCCATCTCGCCCCCGATAATCCCAAGGCACCGAAAAGCGCCGCCGTGCGATTCGGACACCGGCGCACCCGCGCGCGGATTCCGCTTCTCGCGCTGGGTACTCGGTTACGATGCCACGGGGAGACGCCGATTTCGCGCGCTTTTCCGGAACGGACGCGCGTTCGGTCCGCGGAACGTCTCCGTCAGGATGGGGGACCCAGAGGTGTCGCGTCGGCTCGTCAACGTCACACTGGACAATCTGGACGACCTCCCGCGCCGGTGCCGGCGGTGCGTGTTCTGGGAGCTCGACCCGGTGAGCGGCGAGCGGGCGCAGCAGAGCGGGGACCCCGCCCTGGAGAAGGAGGCGTGGGTGTCGTCGGTGCTCCTCGAGTGGGGGAGCTGCGGCAAGATCGTCTACGTGGACGGCGTCCCGGCGGGGTTCGTGCTGTACGCGCCACCGGCGTACGTCCCCCGGTCGGTGGCGTTCCCGACCTCCCCGGTCAGCTCGGACGCGGTGCTGCTGATGACCGCCCACATCGTGCCGGAGTTCGCCGGGGGCGGCCTCGGCCGGATGCTCGTGCAGGGGGTGGCGAAGGACCTCACCCGGCGCGGGGTGCGCGCGATCGAGGCGTTCGGCGACCTGAAGTGGGAGGAGCCGAGCTGCGTGCTCCCCGCCGAGTACCTGCTCGCGGTCGGGTTCAAGACGGTGCGGCCGCACCTGCGGTTCCCCCGGCTCCGGCTGGAGCTGAAGACCGCCCTCTCCTGGCGCGAGGACGTGGAGGTGGCCCTGGAGCGCCTCCTCGGGTCGATGAGCCCGGAGCGGGCGCTCCGCCCGGTGTGACCCGCCGTCGCGGGCCGGTACGGCCGGCCGTACCGGCGGGGGTACGGCCTGGCGGAGGAGGCCGCCGGGATGCGAGAAAGCCCTCCACCTGCAGGGGCGAAGGGCTTCTCATCCCGGTCCGGCCGGGGCGTCACCGCGCGGACGGCGCCCGGCCGAGCCGGTCGGCCGGGCCGCGGACGGTCCGGTCGGGCCGGCCGGTCAGAGCACCTCTTCGAGCTCGCGCAGCAGCTGGGCCTTCGGCTTGGCGCCGATGATCTGCTTGACGACCTCGCCGTTCTTGTAGAGGTTCAGGGTCGGGATCTTGAGCACGCCGGCGTCCCGGGTCGTGTTCGGGTTCTGGTCGGTGTTGAGCTTCACGACCTTGAGCCGGTCGGCCTGCTCGACCGCGATCTCCTCCAGGATCGGCGCGATCTGGCGGCACGGCCCGCACCACTCGGCCCAGAAGTCGACCAGCACCGGCTTGTCGCTCTGCAGGACGTCGGCCTCGAACGAGGCGTCGGTCACTTCCTTGACGGCACCCACGATTCTCTCACCTCATTGTCGTCGGATCGGAAACGCCCGGCCCGCTGCCGTCAGGGGGCGGGCGCCGGCCGTCCTCGCCCGGCCGGTCGGTTTCGTTGTGTCGGGAAGGTCTGCGGTCGGCGGCCCGGCCCGGCGGGGCCGGCCCGCGGAGGACGCGCCGCCGTACCGGCGCCGGCCGCGGTCAGCCCTCCTGGTCGGCGAGCCAGCGCTCGGCGTCGAGCGCGGCGGCGCACCCGCTGCCCGCGGCGGTGATCGCCTGGCGGTAGATGCGGTCCACCACGTCGCCGGCGGCGAAGACGCCGGGGATGTTGGTCTTGGTGGTCGGCCACTGCACCTTGATGTAGCCGTCGTCGTCGAGCTCGAGCTGCCCCTTGAAGAGCGCGCTGCGCGGGTCGTGGCCGATCGCGATGAACACGCCGCTCACCGCGAGGTCGCGCTCCTCGCCGGTCTTGGTGTCGCGCAGCCGGATGCCGGTCACCCGGTCCTCGCCGTGGATGTCGACGACCTGGCTGTTCCACGCGAAAGTGATCTTCTCGTTGGCGAACGCCCGGTCCTGCATGATCTTGCTCGCCCGCAGCTTGTCGCGCCGGTGCACCACGGTGACCGAGCGCGCGAACCGGGTGAGGAAGATCGCCTCCTCCATCGCGGAGTCGCCACCGCCGACCACCGCGATGTCCTGGTCGCGGAAGAAGAAACCGTCACAAGTGGCGCACCAGGACACGCCGTGACCGGACAGACGCTTCTCGTTGGCGAGCCCGAGCTCCCGATACCCCGAGCCGGTGGCCACGATCACCGCCTTGGCGTGGTAGGTGTCCGTGGCGGTGCGCACCACCTTCGGCGTCGCCGTGAGGTCGACGGACACCACGTCGTCGGCGACGAGCTCGGCACCGAAACGCTCGGCCTGCTTGCGCAGGTTGTCCATCAGGTCCGGACCCATGATGCCGTCCGGGAACCCGGGGAAGTTCTCCACCTCGGTGGTGTTCATGAGCGCGCCGCCCGCGGTCACCGAGCCCTCGAAGACCAGCGGGCGAAGGTCCGCACGCGCGGTGTAGATGGCGGCCGTGTAGCCGGCCGGCCCCGAGCCGATGATGATCACATTCCGGACGTCGCTCACAGTCTCGCCTTTCGCGTCTGGATTGCAGTGGCGTCAACAGATCCTAGGCACCAGACATTCCCGGCCACCGGCCCTGCTCCAAGGGATGGAAGACGAAATGAAAAAACCCTCCGTGGGCCGCCACGGAGGGTCTTTTCCTACCTCTGCCAGGACCCTGCCAGGGCTCCGGCCGGAACTCCGGCGAGGGCCCGGGCCGGGACCCGGGCCGCCTCCGGCCGGTCCCGGCGCCGGACGCCGACGATCAGTTCCAGGTCGCGAGGCCCGGCTTGCGCAGGTTCTTGCACTCGGGGCTGACCACCCGCACCTTCACCAGGTCCTGGCTCCGGTCGTGCCAGAAGAGCATGATCAGGGCCTCGTTGCCGTTGTAGTAGGCCCGGTCGATGCCGATCGGGTCGCGCTTCTCGTCCGCGACGAGCTTGCTGATGCAGCGGTTGAGCTTGGCGTCGCTCGTCGCGCTGCCGCCGCTCGGCATGGAGCCGAAGTACGCCACCAGGTTCGCCTTGAGCTCGGCGTCGGCGTAGTTGTAGCCGCTCTCGCCGATGACGAACCGGGACGCGCGCTCCCGCGGCTCGTCGACGTCCGCGGCGAGCGTCTCCTGGGACGGCTCGGCCGGAGTCGACGGCGCCGCGACGGTCTGCCGCTCGGTCTGCGCGCCGTCGGCGACCACGGTGTTCGTCACCGTGAAGCCGCCGGCCACCACGGCGGCGGCCGCCGCCACGGACGACAGCGACACGAGCCACCGGCGCCGGGCCGACCCCGTGCGCCGCTTCGGCCGGACGACGCTCCCGTCCTCGGCGACCACGCCCAGGGCGGGCCGCTCGGCGCCCGCGTCACCGGCGGCGGACGCCGCGGCCGGCGCGGGCTCGGGGCGCTCGTCCGCCGCCGGCTCGTCGAGCCGCGTGGCGGACACCGGCAGCGGGACCATGGTGCCGGCCTCGTCGGCGGACGCCTCGCGGGCCGGGGACGCCGGCCGCTGCGCGCCGTTCACCGTGGCCGGAACCGCCTCCTCGGCCGAGGCGGCGGTGAGCGGAACCATCCGCGGGGACTCGAGCGGCGGCAGGTCCGCCACCCGCTCCCCGGCCGGTGCCGCGGGCTCGTCCCACGGCGCCCCGGTCTCCCAGGGCGCGTCGGCCATGATCCGGTCCCAGTCGGGCTCCGGAAAGGACGGCTCGGGGTCGAGGGGCCCGCCGGCACGGCGGCGCTCGGCCTCCGCGGCGAGAGCCTTATCGACTCGCAGCGCGACACCCAGCGGCATCGCCGGCACCGGCATGGCCGCGAGAACCTCACGGACCCCGGCGAGATCGGCGAGTGCCTCCCCACAGGGATCGCAGATCGCGAGATGGTCTCGGACCTGCTGCGCCGTGGCGTCATCCAGGAGCCCTTCGGCCAACTCGGCCAAGGTCTCCAGGTCGTAATGCGTGTCACCCGTCACGAAGTCTTGCTCCCTTCGCGGATGAGACGCGAGCTCGCTCAGATCGGTTCCGCAAATGCGAAAGAATCGGAACGAGTTTGGCCCGTCCGCGTGCGCATCGGCTCTTCACGGTTCCACTGGGCACCTCGAGGACCGCGGCCGCGTCCTCGACGGAGTAGCCCATCATGTCGACCAGCACCAGCGCGGCGCGCTGGTCGGGCGGCAGCAGCTTGAGCGCGGCCGAGACCTCGAGCGACACCTCGCGGTCGCCGGTGTGGTCGGGCAGCGGCGTGTCGCGCTCCGCCGCCTCGATGAGCTCGTCGTCCGCGACGGGCCGCACCGCCTTACGGCGCAGTCGGTCGAGGCAGGCGTTGACCACGATGCGGTGGAGCCACGTTGTGACGGCCGCCTCGCCGCGAAAGCTCTCCGCCTTGCGGTAGGCGGAGACGAACGCGTCCTGAACGGCGTCCGCGGCCTCGTCGGCATCGCCCAGCGTGCGCAGCGCGACCGCCCACATGCGGTCCCGATGCCGCCGGACGAGCTCGCTGAACGCCTGCGGATCGCCGTTGATATGTCTATGGAGGAGGTCGGCGTCGGACAACGCGGACCGCGCCACGTGCCCTGCCGGGGAGGGTCGATTATTTGCTTGAGGGTTCACAAGGCGTGTCCTGCTATGCCGATCCGGGGGTGTGCACGGTTACGTCATAGATGGTGCCACGAAAGCCCCCCTCGAATGGCGGAAGCCGTGTAAACCAGATCAAAACGTAGCGACCGCTCACTTCCTTGGACGGGGTGAGCGTCACCGTCCCGGAGGTGTTCTTCTTCTCGGCGACCGTCTTGAGCGCGTCGAGCTTGTCGGAATCCCCGACCTTCAGCTCGATCGACGACCCCTTGGGCCCGCCGAGCTCGACCACCACGTCGGCGATCCGGACCGGCTTCCCCATGTCGAGCAGCAGGCCGACGCCCTTCTTCAGCCGCCCGAAGTCCGCGCTCGTGTACGAGTCGGTGTGCCAGTCGGTGGAGCTCTTGCCGTCGATCGCGTCGGCCGCGATCTCCGGGTGCTCCTTCCCGTCGCCGAGCGGGTCGAAGCCGCGGGCCCGCACCGGCTTGACCACCTCGAGGGACTCCGGCTCGGCGCTCCGGGTGGCGGTCGGGGTCGGCTGCTGCGCCTGCGGCGTCTCCGGCTGGGCGAGGTTGCGCCCCATCGTCCAGGCGCCCAGCCCCACCGCGACCATGACGATCGCGACGATGCCGATCACCACGGCGCGGCTCAGCGACGCGCCGCCGGACGCCGTGCCGGCGGCGGGGGTGAGCCCGCCGGGGGGCGGTGCCGTACGCGCCCCGGGCGGGGCGCCGATCCGGGTGACCGCCCCGTCCCCGGACTCGCCGGGGAGCGGGACCGCGGGCGGCGTCGCCGCCGGGACCGGCATCGGCCGGGGCACGTGCGCGAGCGCCGCGGCGATCTCGGCCGGGGTGGTGAGCGCCGGCTGGCCCTTGTACGGCTCCTGCAGCACGGCGCGGATGACCAGGGAGTCGAGCCAGCCGGGGATGCCGGACCGCACCTGCCGGGGCGCGCAGAGCCGCCCGCCCTCGGTGCGCTGCGCGGGCGGCAGCCCGCACTCCTCCTCGCCGGGCCAGGTGCCGGTGAGCGCGGCGTACAGCAGCCGGCCGAGCCCGCGGGCGTCCTCCGCCGCGGGATCGTCGCTCGTCGTGCCGGTGAGCGCGGCGTCGACCCCGAGGCCGAGCACCTTCACCGTGCCGCCGCCGGTCCACACCAGCCGGTCCGGGGTGAGCAGCAGGTGGGCGAGCCCGGCCTCGTGCGCGTGGGCGAGCGCCTCGGCCGCCTCGGCGACGAGCCCGGCCGCCCGCTCCGGCTCGAGCGGGCCGGAGGCGAGCAGGTCGATCAGCGACTCGCCGGTCACCCACTCGGTCACCACGTACGCGGTGTCGCCGTCGTCGTCGGCGTCGAAGACCTGGGTGAGCCGCGAGTCGGTGAGCCGCCCGGCGGCGCGGGCGGCCGTCACCACCTCGTCGATACGCTCGAAGTCCCGGGAGAAGGTGTGCACGGCCACCGGACGGGCCAGCACCTCGTCGGTGGCCTTCCACAGGGACGCCCCGCCGGCCTGGTGGACCCGCTCTTCCAGCAGGAAGCGATCCGACAGGCGCGCGCCGGGTTCAACGGCCGACATGCTCATGCACCCTCCCCGCCCAGCGGCTCAACGGCGCACTCGCACAGTACGCGATGCCGGGTGGATCCGCCCACGCCCTCCCTGCTTCCACTCGCTCGTTCGGGCCGGTGCCGGCCCCCGTGGCGCACCATCGTAGTGCCGCGCCGCCCCGCTCGTCCTTCCAGTGGAACTCCCCGGTGAAGACGCGCGAAACGGACCTTTGGTCTACCGGATCAGCGCGTGTTCTCGATCACCGGGCGAACCGGCCGGCGACCATCCCGACGATCGACTTCACCTCGGGGATGCGCAGGCGGTTGGCGAGCACGAAGTAGACCAGCGCGCCGAGGCCGCCGCCGCCCGCGAGCATCACCACCGCACCGACCGCGTCGAGGCCGAGCAGGCCGCGGGTGGCCCACAGCACCGCCAGCGCGAGCGCCGCGCACGGCACGGCCGCGCCGTACATGCGGCCGAGCCCGTCGAGCACGTGGCGCCCGCCGAGGCCGCCCACCCGCCGGCTCGCCAGCGTCCAGGTCACCGCGGAGGAGACCGCGTAGGTGACGGCGAACGAGAACGCCAGCCCCAGCACCACGTAGCGCGCCGGCAGCACCAGGTAGAGCAGCACGCTCAGCGTCGCGTTGAACGTGGCGTTGCCCGCCGCGATGAACGCCGGGGTGCGGGTGTCGCCGAGCGCGTAGAACACCCGCAGCAGCAGCTGGAAGAGCGAGAACGGCACGAGCGCCAGCCCGAACACCTGGAGCGCGTTGCCGATGTAGATCGCGTCCTCGGTGGAGTTCGCGCCGTGCGAGAAGATCAGCACGGTGACCGCCGGGCCGAGCACCATGAGCAGCACGCTGCCCGGCACGATCAGCGAGCACACCGTGCGCACTCCGGAGGCGAACTCCTCGCGCACGCTGTCGAACCGCCCCTCGGCCGCGAACCGGCTCATCCGGGGCAGCATCGCGGTGATCACCGAGACGGCGATGATCCCGTACGGGAGCTGGAACAGCTGGTAGGCGTAGTTGTACGGGGTCCACCCGGCGCCGTAGTCCACGCCCTCGGCGGCCGCCTGCACGCCCGCAGCGGTGGCGAGGTTCGTGGTCACCACGAAGCCGACCTGGTAGACCGCGACGTAGGCGAGCGCCCAGCCGCCGAGCTTGGCGAGCTCGCCGAGGCCGCTGCCGCGGAAGTCGAACCGCGGCCGGAACCGGAACCCGGCCCGGTGCAGCGCGATGATGAGCGCGATCGACTGGGCCACGATGCCCGCGGTGGTGCCGAGGCCGAGCAGCGCCAGCTCGCCCGCGGACACCTTCTCGATGTCGTCGGTGCCGCCGACGATCACGATGTAGGTGACCCCGACCCCGATCACCACGAGGTTGTTGAGCACCGGGGCCCACATCGGGGCGGCGAACCGGTCGCGGGTGTTGAGGATCGCGCCCGCGATCGCGCCCAGCCCGAAGAACGCGATCTGCGGGAGGATGTACCGGGCGAGCGTGGCGGCCACCTCGACCCCGCGCGGCGACAGGTCGCTGGTGTACAGCTCGATGATCGGCCGGGCGAGCAGCACGCCGAGCGCCGCGACCGAGACGAGCAGCAGCGTGGCGAGCGTCATCAGCCGCTGCTCGTAGGCGACGCCGCCGTCCGGGTCCCGCTGCTGGGCGCGGACGATGCTCGGCACGATCACGCTGCTGAGCATGCCGCCGAGCAGCAGGTCGAACAGGATGTAGGGGATCTGGTAGGCGACGTTGTAGGCGTCGCCGAGCAGCGTGGTGCCGATCGCGGCGGCCATCACCGCGGTGCGCAGGAAGCCGGTCACCCGCGACACCATCGTGCCGGCGGCCATGATCGCGCCGGCGCGCAGCAGCCGGTTCATGACGTCCTTTCGCGAGTCCCCTCGGCGCGCGCCTTCGCGCGGCTCGTCCGCATGCGCAGCACGCGCAGTACCACCGCGGCGAGCATGACGGTGAGCGCGCCGCCGACGATCACCGCCGCGATCCCGGTGTAGCCGGTCGCGCTCACCGTGAGCACCACCGGCTCGCCGTACGGCTCGCCGGAGCGGGTGGCGAGCTGCACGGTGACCCGCGCGTCACCGCCGTTCGGCGCGCGCATCGGGACCTGGATCGTGGTGGTGTTCCCGTCCTCGATCGAGATCTCCCGGCGGTAGGTGTCGATCACCAGGCGCTCCGGGTCGTTCGATTTCACGTCGATGCTGAGCTCGACCCGGCGGCCGATCCGGTTCTGCACGCTGATCGCGACGTTGCCGTTCGTCCCGGCGAGCAGCCGCGGCTGGCCCCGGCCGGTGATCGAGATCTTGCCCATCTGGGCGTTCACCGCCTGGCGGACCTGCTCGACGTACCGGCGCGCCTCGCGGCCGCGCCCCCGCCACGCCGACGAGCCGAGCCGGAGCAGCGCCGCCTCGAACGGCTTGGCCGAGGCGTGGGTGACGGTGCGGATCAGGCCGGCCTTCGCCGACAGCTCGCGCACCTGGCGCAGGTAGCCGCGGCCGAGCTCGCCCCGGCGCTGCCGCGCGCCGTACACCAGGTCGCCGCGCGGCACCGGGCGCTTGCCCGGCTTGATCTGGTCGAGCGTGACCTGGCCGAGCCACGGCAGCGAGCCCGCGACCTCGAGCAGCTCCTGCACCGCCTTGGGGTCGGGGTCCCAGCGGCGGCGCGGGGCGGCGACGACCGAGCGGGTCCGCTTCGGGTCCTCCGCCGCGATCATCGCGGTCTCGGCGATGAACCGGCGCAGCGCGCCCGGGTTCCCGCCCTGCGCGGTGGCGTCGACGAGCGCGCTGAGCGTCGGGTCGGCGAGCAGCACCGTGAGCCGGCCCGCCACCGTGTCGATGGTGGCGGCGGCGTCCGGGGTGGTCGCGGTGGGGGATTCGGGGGGCAGCGCGTTGCCGCTCAGCAGCAGCGTGCGCACCCCGCTCACGGCGAGCTCGTCGAGCGCGTCCCGGTCGAGCACCCCGCCGTACGGCCAGTTCGTGGTGGCCGGCACGGTACGGCCCAGCAGCGTGCCGGCGACCTGCGCGCCGCGGGCGATCGCCTCCCCGGTGGCATCGTCGATGCCGTTGTGCACGAGCGCCGCCACGTCCGGGTCGGCGTACGGCGTGGCCACGGTCGGCACGTCGGCAAGCGCGGCGCGCAGCCAGGCGAGCCAGCGCGCCGCGGCCGGGTCGGCGGGCCGGAGCTCGACGTCGTCGCCCTTGCGCAGCGTGTAGGGGCGGGTGCTGCGCTGCACGTCGTCGAGGAGCGCCGGGTCGACGAACCAGGTCACGCCCTTGGGCGCCTGCTGGGCGATGCGCAGCAGCCGGGCGAGCCGCCCGTCCCCGGTGAGCGACCGGCGCAGCCCGTCGTCGAGGAAGGTGCCGTCGTCGGCCCGCCGCGGCTGGTCGATGATCGGCATGGCGAGCGCGAGCCGGGTGCGGGGGAGCTTCGCGCCCTTGGGGGCGTAGGTGATGAAGGTGCGCTCGACCGCGACCTGCTGCTCGAGCAGGTCGATGATCTCGACGGTGAGCGGGTACGCGCCGAACCCGGACATCTTCAGGTCGGCGGGGGTGACCGTCACCTCGAAGGTGGCCTTGCCGCCGGGGTCCACCCGCTCGATCGGGGTGAACGTGTTGTAGCTCGGGTCGAACCCGCCCTGACCGGACAGGTAGGCGCTCATGTCGGCGCGCCGCTCGAACGGCCGCGCCGAGAAGTGCAGCCGCACCCGCAGGCCGGTGAGCGGGGCGTTCCCGCTGTTCGTCACCGTGCCGACGATCTTGATCGGCGTGGTTGGCTCCCGCGGTACCGGCGGGGTGATCTGGTCCACGGTCACCGCCGCGACGGCACGCGCGGCCGTCCGCACGGCCTGGGCGGGCGCGCCCGGGCCCGCCTGGGCCGCGGCGGTTCGCGGGATGCTCGCGAGACCCGCCTCCGCGGGGAGGAGCATGGCGG
>QGUZ01000340.1 GCA_003242605.1 Actinomycetota bacterium | reverse complement strand
GCGCAGGTCGCGTCGAAGTGCCGCCGTTCGTCGCTGCGGCGGTTTTCCCCCCCGCCGTTCGCCCGGCGGCCGCAGAACGCGCCGGTGAGCACCGACCCGGTCACGGTGCGGCCGGCCTGGCCGACATCGACCTCGGCGTCCTCGCTGCCGTTGAGCGAGTTGGACACGCGGAACAGCAGGGCGGCGGGGGAGCCCTTGGGGAAGGTGAACCGGCCGACGCCGGCCCGGGTGGTCACGGTGAGGTCGGCCCGCGCGCCGGTGGCGAGGGTCACCGTGTACCGGCCGGGCCGCGCGACCTCGTCGTCGTGGCTGAAGTCGGCGGCGTAGATCTCGTCCTTGGTGTCCGCGGTGGGCGACGAGGTCACCTCGCCCACGTGCGGCATGATCGGCACGTCTCCGGCCGCGCCGGGCGCGCAGCCCGCGCCGTTGACATGGGTGAGCGCGAAGCCGCGCAGCCGGGTGGTGTGGTACGAGTACCCGTTGGCCGCGGGGGCGCTGGTCTGGTCCCCGGCGGTGTTCGTCGGGCTCCACGAGATCATGCCGAACGGCACGACCGCGCCGGGGTAGGTGTTGCCGCCGTTCGCCGTGCCGATCAGCGGATCGACGTGGCGGACGGGGTCGGTGACCGGGGTGTACGGCGCGGCCTCCGCGGCTGCGGGGGCGGCCAGGCCGGCGCTCGCGAGGGAGCCGGCGAGCGCGGCGGAGAGCGCGGTTGCGATGAAGACACGAATCGGGGGCACGCCAAGATCACACAATCTGGCATCAACTAGATCAACTACCTTTCGGTAAACATCACAGTCAACTGAAGCGAACAGTGATGTCTCCGGCGTGCGCCGGCGGCCGGGGCGGGGCCGTGGGCCGCCGGGCGTGAACCGTCGTCTGCCTGGGTTTTGCGAGGATTTCGCCGCTTCTGTCGCCGGAGGCGAGACCGGGCGGGGTTGGCTGGGTGTGAAGGGCTGGGCAACGCACGGGGGCGTGAGATGAGGATCGTGGTCGTCGGCGGCACCGGGCTGATCGGCGGGAAGGTCGTGGCGAGGCTCCACGGGGACGGGCACGAGGCGGTCGCGGCGTCGCCGCGCACCGGCGTCGACACGGTCACCGGCGAAGGGCTCGCCGAGGCGCTGGCCGGAGCGTCGGTGGTGGTCGACGTGTCGAACTCGCCGTCGTTTGAGGACGCGGCGGTGCGGGAGTTCTTCGAGACCGGCACCCGCAACCTGCTCGCCGCCGAGGGGGAGGCGGGCGTGGGCCACCACGTCGCGCTGTCGGTGGTGGGCGCCGGGCGGCTGCCCGGCAGCGGCTACCTGCGCGCGAAGGCCGCCCAGGAGCGGCTGATCGAGAGGGCGCCGATCCCGTACTCCATCGTCCGGTCGACCCAGTTCTTCGAGTTCGTGCCGCGCATCGCCGACGCCGCCACCGACGGCGGCATCGTGCGCATGCCGCCGGTCGCCTTCCAGCCGATCGCGGCCGACGACGTCGCCCGGGTGGTCGCGGCGGTCGCCGTCGGGCCGCCGCTGAACGGCGGGATCGAGATCGCGGGCCCCGAGCGGTTCCGCATGGACGAGTTCTTCCGGCGCGCGCTGGCCGACCGGAACGACCCGCGCGAGGTCGTCACCGATCCGGACGCCCGCTACTTCGGCGCCGTGCCGGGCGAGCACTCCCTGGTGCCGGGCAAGGGTGCCGTGCTCGGCGGGATCGGATTCGCCGGCCGGGCGGGCCGTACCGGCGGCTGACCGCGCACCTCGCGGCCCCGGCGGGGGCGCGCGGGCCCCCGGAATTGTCGGTCGCCGTCGTTACCGTGGCGGTACCCGACGCGAAGGAGGCAGCGATGACCGTCGAGACGCCGAGCAGCGGGACCGCCACGTCCGGGCCGACCGTGCCGGATCCGGAACGGGCCGATCTGCTGTCGGTACTGGCCGAGCACCGGCACCTGCTCCGGTACACCACCCGCGATCTCACCGACGAGCAGGCCCGGATGCGGACGACGGTCAGCGACCTGTGCCTGGGCGGCATCATCAAGCACGTGGCCGCGATGGAGCGCCAGTGGGTGGACTTCATCCTGCAGGGCCCGTCGGCGATGAAGGACCTCTCCGAGCTGACCGAGGAGGACTTCGCGGAGTTCGACGCGGGGTTCCGGCTGGGCCCGGACGAGACGCTCGCGGGCGTGCTCGCCGACTACGAGGCCGCGGCGCGCCGCACGGACGAGGTGATCGCGACCCTGCCCGACCTGAACGTCGCCCATCCGCTGCCCGACGTGCCGTGGCTGCCGTCGGGCGAGTGGACGGCCCGCCGCGTGATCCTCCACCTCGTCGCCGAGATCGCCAAGCACGCCGGGCACGCCGACATCATCCGCGAGTCCCTCGACGGAGCCAAGACCATGGGCTGAGCGGCCCGCGGGCCGGGTGACCCCGAGACGCGCGGCTCAACGCCACGCCGACCGGCTCGTGGCCGGGGCGCGGGGGTGCCGTCCTCGTCTGCGGCACCACCGCGCCCCGGGCGGGAGGGCCGCCGGGCGGGGGCTGCGTCCCGCCCGGCGGCGGCGCGGGCCGGGCACGGGTTGGCCTGCTCGCTACCCCCGGGCCCCGCACCCGCCCACGTGCGTGCCCGGGTTCAGCCGGTTGCCGGCCCGCGGGCTCGGCCACCCGCCGCCCGGGTGGCCGAACCTCCCCCTACCGACGCCGACGCCCCGGCGGTCCGGCCGTCGGCCACCACCGCCGGGTCGGCCTCCGGCGGCGCCGTTCCCGGTGACGGCGCGGTCCGCCGCCGTGGTGGAGAACGGTGGTGGCGCGGGCCGGGCCCCCGCGGCTCCGCGCGGGGCGTCGGTGAGGCGGGCCTCGGTGAGGCGACCGCCTCGTACGGGAATGGCCTGAACAGCGGACCGGCTCCGGTCCCCGTGCGCCCCGGCACCCCTCGCGGTGCGAGGCCGTCCCGCCCGTGTACGGGCGGGACCCGGTGCGGCCGGGGAGACCGGCCGGACCCTGCGAGGGCCGGCCGGTCGAGTCCGGCCGGTCATGTCCCCGCGCTCGGGCGTGGCCCTCCCCACGGTCGCGAGCCGAGCACGGGTGCGTGTTCCGGCCACCGTGGTGATCCGCCGTGGCGCCGCGGCGGGTGGGGACCGCGACGCGCGGACGGATCCCGGGGTGATCGAGGTGGAAGGTGATTACCGGCGCGACCTGGACGGTCGGCTTCGAAGGGGCGGTGGCCGGTTCCTCGCCGGGGCCGGAGACGGCGGCCGTCCCGTACCGGTGTCCGGCGGCTGTGGACAGGGGAGTCGCCGGCCGCCGGAGCGAAGGGGGTGCTCACTCCGTCGCGGCTCCCGCGGCGCGCTCGCCCGGGCTCCCGTCACCGGACGTCTCACGCCGCATCGGCGGGTGGGCCGCGCGGAACCGGCAGGATCAGCTGGGCCAGGGGCTGCGGTCGTCGATCGCCTGCTGGGCGCGGGAGACCAGGCCGCGGTACGACTTGCCCGGGTACCAGGGCATGCTCGCGATCTGGTCGAAGCCCTCGATGCCCTCCATGTAGCGGACCATGCGCTCCCGGGTGTCCGGGTCCGGCAGCGGGCCCCGCATCGCCTGCACGTTCTCGCGGACGTGGTCCGGGTTCGAAGTGGCCGGGATCGCGCAGGTGACGTCCGGGTGGGAGATCACCCACTTGAGGAAGAACTGCGACCAGGTCTCGATGCCGAACTCGCGCGCCCAGTCCGGCACCGGCCGGTTCCCGACCACGGCGTGCAGGCGGGCCTTCTCCAGCGGCATGTTCACCAGCACCGCGGTACGGGTCTCCCGGGCGATCGGGAAGATCTTCTCCTCCGCGACGCGGGTGTGGATCGAGTAGTGCACCTGGACGAAGTCGAGGTTGCCGCGCCGCACCCAGTCGGCGAGGAGGTCGTAGTAGGCCGGCTCGTGGTGGGTGACCCCGATGAGCCGCACCCGGCCCTCCTTCTTCCACGCGTGCAGCAGCGGGACCATCACGTCCACGTTGGTGAGGCTGTGGCACTGCATCAGGTCGATCGGCCGCCGCCGCCCCAGGCGCCGCATCGACCGGCGCAGGTTCGAGTCGGCGTGGCTGTCGTCCCACAGGTACTCACCGGTGGACCAGACCTTGTTGGCGAGGAAGACCTGGTCGCTGAGCCGCAGCTCGGTGAGGAAGTGACCGAGGTTGATCTCCGACCGGCCGTACAGCGGGGACACGTCGAACACCCGGCCGCCGGCGCGCCAGTGCTCCTGCACCACCCTCCGGATGTAGTCGCGTCCCCGGTCGGACACCGTGTCGAAGGTCATGAAAGATCCAAGACCGATCGCCGGGACCCGCTCGCCGGTCTTCGGGATGACCTTGGTGATCAGGCCGCCCCGCTCCGGCGAGGGGGATTCCGCGGCGGCCGCGCTCGCGATGGTGGAAGGCAACATGGCGGCGGCGGCGCCGATGCCGCCGGCCTTAATGAGCTCCCGTCTGGTCGGGTTCCATTCCGGCATCATGCGTCCCTTTCCTCAGGTGTCCCGACCATGATGGCGGGCGGCCTTTTTCGAGGTCCAAGTCCCATTTGGTGAGATGCGATACCTTGCGGGTATGTCGGTGGATCTGCGGCTCATGCGCTATGTCATCGCGATAGCCGAGACGGGCAGTTTCGAGGCCGCCGCCGAGCGGCTGCACATGACGCAGCCGCCGCTCAGCCGCCAAATTCGGGATTTGGAGCGGGAACTGGGCGTCCAGTTGTTCCACCGTCGCCCCACCCGGCTCACCGAGGCGGGGAAGGTGTTCGTCGAGTCGGCGCGTCAGGTGCTGGCCGAGGCGGAGCGCATGGTCGAGCGCACCCGCGAGGCCGCGGGCCTGTCCCGCGGCCTGGTCAGGGTCGGCTACACCGTGACGGCGGCGTTCGAGGAGATGCCGAAGCTGTTCGCCGCGATGCGGGAGCGCCACCCCGGCATCCGCGTCGACGCGCGGGAGGCGTGGGACATGGACCTCGTCTCCGCGGCCGCCGACGGCGAGCTCGACGTGCTGCTCGGCAGGCACCTGCCGATCCCCGCCGGCTTCGCCACCGAGGTGCTCCGGCGCGACGACTTCGTCGTGGTCGTCGGCCCCCGCCACCCCCTGGCCTCGCGGAAGTCCGTGGCCCTGCGCGACCTGCGCGGCCAGACCCTGCGGTTCTTCCCGCGCCGCTACGCGCCCCTCTACTACGACCGGGTGCTCGCCGCGCTC
>QGUZ01000339.1 GCA_003242605.1 Actinomycetota bacterium | reverse complement strand
CCCACCCCGCCGGGGGCGAGATCCCCCGCCCCGAGCGGCGGGAGGGCGAGAAACCGCCCCGCGCCGCCCGCGCCGCCCGCCGCGATGCGGGGCCACAGGCGCGACGGGGCGGCGGGGGCGGGCCGATCCGCCCGCCCGCCGGTCGTGGTGGTGGTCGTGGCTGCCACGGGGAGGCCGATCTCCTTGCGGTCACCGACGGGGTCCCGACTTTTCTGCACGCTACCGTGTTCCGCGACCGCCCTGATCCCCCCACGCCGCCGTCCGTTGACGCCCCGCGCGGGGAGATCACCCCGTGGGACGGGCCGCCGCGCCCCGGCCTCCCATCCTCGCCCACGCCGCGTCGCGAAACCGTAAAGATCAGACCGTGCGGATCCCTGCGCGAGGCCCCGCCCGGACCGCCGGATCCCGGGGCGCCGTCTCGCGGTCCGATAACGATGGTCCGCGCCGCGCGGCCGCCACGGTACGGCCACAAGCCGCAGCCGGGCCGGTTCGGCGCAGGTCAGGAGTAGCACAAGGATCGCGTACCAACGGGGAAAACTTGGATCACCGCTGATCGGGACGCGGTTGACATCTGAGCTGAGGTCGGTAGTTTGCTGCCAGTCCAGCACGGGACTGACCGGTTGGCCGTCTTCTGACATCGTCGGACTCTGCGTCCATGACGGAGGGACACTCCGTCAGCACAGCCAGGCGCAGTGCTGGCGTTCCGTCGAGTCGGGGCACCCCAGCCGGATCGGGGGGTTGGACCCGGGAGGGGCCCGGATACCCAGTAGACAACGGATTCCGAGCTCGCCGCCGACGGGACGGGTCCGGTCCGAAGGGTAGCCCGGGCCCTTTACCGGTTCCGCGTGCGGACGTCCTCACCGCCGGGCGGGGCCGGCCGTGCGGGGCCGCAGCCGGGCCAGCGCCGCCGGCAGCGGGCCGGTGTGGACCACGCCGAGACCGGCGGTGGCGCGGGTCAGCGCGACGTACAGGTCGCCGGCGCCGCGCGGGGACTCGGCGAGGATCCGCCCGGGCTCGACCACGATCACCACGTCGAACTCCAGGCCCTTGGCCGCGGTGACGGTGAGCACGGCCACGGGGGCGTCGAGCGCGGCCGGGCCGGGCCCGGCGACCGCGCCGTCGACCTCGGCGGTGAGCAGCGCGCCGACCTCGGCGGCGATCGCGCGGGGCACGATCACCCCGAGCCGCCCGTCCTCGACCACCTCCGCGGCGACGATCGCGGGCAGCGCGGACAGGTCGTCGACGCGGACCGCCCACGGCGTCACGCCGGTCTCCCGCACCGACTCGGGGGCGCGCAGGCCGGGGTCGACGAGGGCGAGCACGTCCGCGGCGACCGCCATGATCTCGGCCGGGGTGCGGTAGTTGACGGTGAGCCTGCGCTCGCGGCGGCGCCCGGCGGTGTAGGGGTCGAGCATCTCCGCCCAGGAGCGGGCGCCGGCGGCCGAGCCGGTCTGCGCCAGGTCCCCGACGATCGTCATCGACCTGCTGGGGCAGCGCCGCATCACCATGCGCCAGGCCATCGCCGACAGCTCCTGCGCCTCGTCGACGATGACGTGCCCGAACGCCCAGGTGCGGTCGGCGGCGGCCCGCTCGGCCGTGGTCAGGTACGGCTCGTCGTCCCGGTGGCGGGCGGCGAACCGCTCGGCGTCGATCATCTCGGCCATGCCGGTGAGCTCCAGCACCTGTTGGGCGTAGGCGAGGTGGGCCCGCTCGTCCTCCTCACGTGCGGCGCGGGCCGCGGCGGCCTCCTCCTCGGCGAGGGCGGTGGCGCGCAGCACGCCCTCGTCGATCTCGCCGAGCAGCTCGGCGGCCTCGTCGAGGAGCGGCACGTCGGCCTCGGTCCAGTACGGCTCGCCGGGGCGGGGCCGGTCGCGGCGCAGCAGCTCGCGTTCGGCGGGGCCGAGCCCGGCCCGGGCCATGCGCTCGGGGCTGGTGTAGAGGGAGATGAGCAGCCGCTGCGGGGTGAGGTAGGGCCACAGGCGGTTGAGGGCGGCCCGCACCGCCGGCTCGGTGCGCAGCTCCTCGCGCAGGTCCTCCAGCTCGGTCTCGTCGAGCAGGCCCTTGCCGAGGCGGCGGGCGGCCTGCCGGGCCAGCACGGTGAGCAGGTGCCGTACCAGCACGGCGCGGGCCTGGTTGTGCGGGCGGCGGGAGCGGAGCGCGCGCTGCCGGGCCGCCTCGAGGCTGCGGCGGTCGAGCCGCAGGGTGTAGCGGTCGAGGCGGATCTCCACCGGTTCGTCGGGCATGCGCTGCCAGTCCCGTACGGCGGCGGCGATCACCTCGGCCATGCGCGCCTCGCCCTTGACCGCGGCCGCCCGGGGGTCCTCGGCGGCCTCGGCGCGCACCCCGGGGTACAGCTCGCCGATCGTGGCGAGCAGCACGTCGGTCTCCCCGAGCGAGGGCAGCACCTGCTCGATGTAGCGGAGGAAGGCGGGGTTGGGGCCGAGGACGAGCACGCCGCGGCGTTCCAGCCGCTCCCGGTGGGTGTAGAGCAGGTAGGCGGCGCGGTGCAGGGCGACCACGGTCTTGCCGGTGCCGGGCCCGCCCTCGACGACGAGCACCCCGCTGAGGTCGTCGCGGATGATGCGGTCCTGCTCGGCCTGGATGGTGGCGACGATGTCGCGCATCCGCCCGGTACGGCGGGCGGCGAGGGCGGCGAGCAGCGCGGCCTCGCCGCTCAGCGTGGCGTGGTCGGCCTCGGTGAGCGTGTCGGGGTCGAGCAGGTCGTCGTCGATGCCGACCACGCGGCGGCCCTTGGTGCGCAGGTGGCGGCGGCGCCGCAGGCCCATGGGGGCGGCCGGGGTGGCGCGGTAGAACGGCTGGGCGGCGGGCGCCCGCCAGTCGACGAGCAGCCGCCGCTGGTCGTCGTCGGACAGGCCGATGCGGCCGATGTACAGGGTGCGGTCCCCGCCGCCGTCCGCGCCCGCCTCCCCGGGGGCGAGGTCGATGCGGCCGAAGCACAGCCCGTGCTCCACCGCCCACAGGCTCGCCAGCCGCCCGGCGTACATGGCGGCGAACGTGTCGCGCTCGGACCGGTTCTGGTGGGTGCCGGTGGCGCCCTGGGCCAGCACCTCGTCGAGGCGCCGCTGCGTCCGCTCGCGCAGCTCGTCGAGCCGGGCGTACAGGGCGGACACGTAGCGCTGTTCCCTGGCCAGCTCGCGTCGCCGGGCGGTGAGCCGGTCGCCGGGGTCTGTGGAAATCGGGTACTCCGGGCCTGTGGTGGTGCCCCGCGGCCGCCGCGGGGACGGGACGTGGTCGGGGCGCGTGGCGCGGCCCCAGGCGGTCACCACGGAGATTACCGCCTGTCCGCCCCGGTCACGGCCCGCCGCGGCCCGGCCGCCGGGTCAGTTCTGGGTGTCGAGGACCGACAGGTCCGGCGGGCGGTGCTCGTACGGCGTGCTGAGCACGACGGTGGTGCGGGTGGAGACGTTGGCGGCGGCGCGGATGCGCTGGAGCAGGTCCTCCAGGGCCTGGGGCGAGGCGACGCGGACCTTGAGGATGTAGCTCTCGTCGCCCGCCACGCTGTGGCAGGCCTCCACCTCGGTGAGGTGCTCCAGGCGCTGCGGCGCGTCGTCCGGCGCGGCCGGATCGATCGGTTTGATCGAGATGAACGCGGTGAGCGGGAGGCCGATCGCGTCGTAGTCGATCAGGGCGGCGTAGCCGCGGATCACGCCCCGTTTCTCCAGCCGGCGCACCCGCTGGTGCACCGCCGACACCGACAAACCGGTCTCGCGGGCGAGGTCGGTGAAGCTCATGCGGCCGTCCTTGGCCAGCAGTGTGATGATGCGGCGATCGATCTCCTCCACCCGACACACGGTATCGCCGCCGGCGGCGGTTTTCGGCCGCTTGCGGGTTACGGCCTGGACGCGACCGTATTCCAGGTCCTGATTCCAGGTCCTGTGCGGGCGTCAGGGGCGGCACGGATGCGGCGCCCTTTACTTTGTAGATCAAAAGCTACCGCCCGGAGGCGCGGGGGCCGGAGGGCCGGTCAAACCGCACCAAACAATCGGGTAGCAGGCGGAAAGAGGCGCATAACACGCCCGGCCCCGGCAAATGTCTCGGATTGACCATCTCGCCGTGGGGAGGACGATCCATGACCGTGGCCGGAACCAAGCAGGCGTCCGGCAAGGGCGCGACGATGACGGCCGAGGAGAAGGTGCGGGCCACCCGGGAGGACCGGCCCGAGCGCACCGCGCACGACCGCGACCTGTTCGCGCTCGACACTCCCGTGATGAGCCTGCGCATCCATCGCCCGCACCTGCGCCTGCCGCGGCTGTCGACCGAGCCGGCCGAGCGCGCCGCCCGGGCCGCCCGCGCCGCGCTGCCCCCGCCCGCCCGGCTCGCCTACTACGGCGGCCTCGGTGCGGCGGCGGCGCTCGGCGCGATCGAGTGGCCGGTGGCGGTCGCGATCGGCGTGGGGACCGCGATCGGGCAGCGCATGCGCCGCGGCGGTGAGCGCACCGAGCGCGCCCGGGCGACCGCGGACCGCCCCGCCGCGCCCCCGCCTCCGGATCCCACCGCCAAGCAGGAGACGGCGGAGAGCTCACGGCGGCGCAGATCGGGCAAGGGCGGCGCCGCCGGCGAGGAGGGCCAGGGCTGACGGGCGGCCGAGGGGCGACGGCGGGCCGGGCCGGCGCCCCGCGCCGCCCTTCGTCATGCCGCGCCGCCCGGCGGCGCGGCGCCCGCCGCGGTCATGCGGCCCCGGCTCCACGGCGATGGCACGCCCGGACGGGCGATCAGGCGGCGGCCGTCACCAGGCGCGCACCGGCGTTGCGGAACACGCCGCTCAGCATCGCCTTGACGAGCTCCACCAGGAGCGCTTCCAGCAGCATCACGGCCGCCTTGGCGAGGAGGGATCCGAGGAAAGCTGGCACGGGGACCTCACAAAACGAACCGAATGGGTGTTATGTACATGTTTGTCCGTTCGGATGAGGCGCGGGGCGCGAGAAGGTGTCCGTTTGGTGAACAAACGGCGACGGCCGCATAGCGGGACGCCCCATTGCCCCGGGCCGCATCACCGCCCTCCCCCGTCCCTGCCGCCGCTCCCCGACCACCGTTCCCCCCGTCCCGGCCGGTCACGCCCGCCGGCGGCCGTGTGACGCCGCCCGCCCGCGTACCGCACTCACCCCCGCCCGCTCCCCCTGCCCCTGCTCTCGCCCGCCGCGCTCCGCCGCACGGCATGCCCGGGATGACAGCCACGGTG
>QGUZ01000587.1 GCA_003242605.1 Actinomycetota bacterium | reverse complement strand
GGTCACCGTGGGTCGATGCCGGAGCGCGTGGGCCGCGGTGTACTCGGCCCGCACGCCTGCAATCGGTCGTACCTGGGGCGCGGTGCCCGGCCGCCGCTTCGCCAGCCGGCCCGCGACCATCGTGACCGACCCGGACGTCCCGCGTAACCGGAGTCCCGTGTAACCGGAGCAGGATGGCACCGTGTCCAGGAGCATCTCCGGGGCGGTGCGCAGGGGTCACCCGGAGCCGGTCGCCGAGAGGTCGCCGGAAATCGGCGTGCAGCGCCCCTGGCGCGCACCTACCGGTCTTGCCATGGTGGGGCACATCCTTCGAGCGTTACACCTCGGGTGGCATGAGCGCGGCCACCCACGGTTCGCGGTCGTCGGCGCTCCCCAGGAGGTCACCTCAGAGTCCGTCTGGAGCTTCATACAGATTCTGGAGCTTCATGCAGGCCGGCACGGGCTGCGGCGCCTCGGCCAGCCGGTTTCACGTGAAACCGGGCCGACCCGTGGGCCGCCCCACGACGGACGGTGAGGGAATGACCTTCTGACGAGTCGAAGCAGGACCACCGCCGCGGTTTGGCATGCCGTGCTCAGCCGGCCGCGGATACCGGCACAGGCACCGGTCGTTGGGCGTGAGCACGCTCCGCGGTCACGCCGCGGGCGTCGAGTTCCGTCGACCTGGCTCACCCCGGGCGAGCGCCGGCAACTCCGGTCGGACATCGCCGGTCCGAATCGACCTGACGCCCCTCGCATACTTTGCACCCCAGCGGTTTCCGTGTCTCCCTTCCGCGAGGGCGCCGTCCGGGGTGATGGCCGCCGGGCCGGTCAACCACCCGACCACCTGCTGGTCTACGCCGTTTCCCCCACCAACGCATCGGACGCCGCGGTATCGGCCCTCGCAGCGGCCCTTCGTTCGGGGACGGAGCGGTTGGTTCGCGCGGGAGCGTCCCCCGCCACGGCGCTGAGAGGGCGTACGGTCCACCGCCCCGGGCGGGTTCACCACCGTGACCCGTGCGGTACCGGTGCGCATCCACCAGATCGCCGCCTCCGAGGAGCGCCACCGGATCGAAGCGGCCGGATACGGGACGCGACAGCGGACGTGCCGGGCCAGGTGGAACCCGCCGCGGCAAGCCCCACCACTCCTGGAAGCGGAATCCAGGGCGCTATATAGGTTGTATTCCTAGCTATATGGCGCTAACTTATAAGTGGCTCCGAGAGATAGATAGGGAGGGCAGAAGATGCTGGGTATCGCGTTCGCCACCGGGCTCGTCGCATACGTGGCCGTGGCACGGCCGTGGCTGGGCCGGCTCACCTACGACCGCCCGATGATCAACGACGGAGCCAAGGGGCGCACGTCCTCGGCGAGCCTGTGGCCGCTGCTCGCCTTGATCGCACCCCTCGTCGTGATCACGGACCTCCGGCCGGAGCAGGTCGGCGTGTCGCTCGGCACCGACCCCGCCTTCACCGTCGCCGTCGCCGGGGCGATGGTCCTCGTCACCGCGGCGATCGCCGTGGCCG
>QGUZ01000586.1 GCA_003242605.1 Actinomycetota bacterium | reverse complement strand
GTAGGCGGTGCGGCGGCGCGGGTCAGGCCCGGACACCGCCGTCCACCTCCCCCTTGGTCCGGCGGAGGGTGTCGAACCGGGGGTCGCGGTAGCGGCGGGCGCCGAACCCCGTCCGGCTGACCTGCCAGCCGAGCCGGTAGGCCCACCAGTCCTGGTCGATGCACAGGGACCGGTCGGCCCGCTCAAGAGAACCGCGGATCCTGGCTGTGAGGCTCTTGCGTGTCGTATGCCGGGCTGCACCATGGGACATGGAGACCACGACTCCCTTCCGTTCGCTTCGTACGCAGGAGCGTTCTTGGGGCGGCCGGGTCGGCAGTTCGCGGCTGCCGGCCCGGCGTTTGTGCGGTGTTTCCGTGGCGTCCTCGCAGGTAAAGCGTTTCTTTTCTGTCGCGGCACGCCTCCTTTCGATCGCGCGCCCAGAAATCGGGTGTCGTCGTGGGGTGGAGATCTCTGGGCCGTTACCGGTGTGAATGGTGAGGCTAGAGGGGCGCATTACTGAATCGTCGGCTATTACCTCCCTGTTTCCACCTACTCCGTAGTTCGATACTCACACATTAGACCTTCAATGCAAGGGTCGGCGAAACCTAATCTGCAAGCGACAGTCGGGTTGCCGTGTACCTGGCGGTGCAACTTGCACGCACCGCACCGTCGCCGTGGAGGTGAGCCGTCCGGAGCGGGCCGCCCGGGTGCGGCCCGCGCCGCAGGTGGGGCGGTGCGGGGAACGCGCGGCGCCGCCGCGGAACCGGGCCGGCGGATGCCGTCGGCTCCGCCGCGGACCGAACCGCATGTCCCCCTGCCCGTCGCGGCGATGTGCCGGGTGCGCCGGCTCGCCCGGTGGGCGCGCGGCCGCGTGGCGTTCCGCGCGTCAGGCGCCGGCTCCGCCTCAGGAGGAAATGCGGTGAGGTGCCCGCGGCGCTGCGCGTCCCGTGATTCCGGGCGATTCCGGAATTCCGCGTGATGTGTCCGGAATACCGCGTGACGTGGTGTCCGGCCCGTGATCTGAGAGGCTCCTGCGAACTCGCTCGATCGGGGGACGCCAATCTCCTCCGACCAAGGATTCGCCCACCGGCCCGCGGGTCCGCTCGCCGCAATTTCCGGGCGCTGCGGAATCAGCACGATGTCTCGCCGGTGTGGCGGCGCCGGCAGGTGTGAGCGGACATGAGGGCTCGGCGGGCGCGTGACGCGGGTGACCGCCCGCCGCGGCGTCGTCCCGGCGCCGCTCGGCGAGAGGCGAGCATGCGCGATGGCGGGCCGGTACCGCCCCTGCGCGGCGCCGTGGCGGACGGAGGCGCGGCGATGCCGCCGGTGGGCGGCGCGCGCTCCCGCGGCGATCTGGCCGAGCGGGCGTGCGGCAGAGGCGCCCCGTCGTGTCGCGGCCGCGGCGGCGCGGCCGGTGGGCGCCGGGAAGCGGCGTGGCGGGGGGGGGAGGCGGCGGGACGGGTCAGGGCCGGGCGCCGGCGTCCACCCCCCCCCCGGGCCCGGGGCGGGGGGCGGACCCGG
>QGUZ01000338.1 GCA_003242605.1 Actinomycetota bacterium | reverse complement strand
CCGGAAGGCACCGGCGTCGCCGAGCACATGGGCCGCCGCGACCGACAGCTCCATGGCGAGCTCGGCCGTGAGGTCGCGCCCGGCGACCCCACGTACCCCGTCGGTGCCGAACAGCCGACGCGTCAACGCTTGCTGTACTGAGGAGCCTTGCGGGCCTTCTTGAGGCCGTACTTCTTCCGCTCCTTCACCCGGGCGTCACGGGTGAGGAAGCCGGCCTTCTTCAGCGGCGGGCGGTTCACCTCGACGTCGAGGGCCGCCAGCGCACGGGCGAGGCCCATGCGCAGCGCGCCGGCCTGGCCGGTCACGCCACCGCCGTTGATCCGGGCGATGACGTCGAACTGGCCCTCCGCACCGAGCGTCACCAGCGGCTCGTTGACCATCTGCTGGTGGACCTTGTTCGGGAAGTACGAGTCCAGCGAGCGGCCGTTGATGATCCACTTGCCGGTGCCCGGCCGGATGCGGACACGGGCGACCGCCTCCTTGCGGCGGCCCGTGCCGTAGGAGCTGCCCGTCGCGATCGTTCGCTGCGAGGCGTCGGCGCTGACGGGGGTCTCGGTGGTGTACTCCGACGGGTAGTCCTCGGAGTAGTCCGTGTCCAAATCGCCCTCGATGGGCGTCTCGACACCAGTGGGCTCGGCCACGGGTTCTCCTCTAACTTTCGGTTACTGGGCGATCTGGGCGATCTCGTACGGCACCGGCTTCTGGGCCTGGTGCGGGTGGTCGGGGCCGGCGTAGACCTTGAGCTTCTTGGCCATCTTCCGGCCCAGCGAGTTCTTGGGGAGCATGCCCTTGACGGCCTTCTCGATGACCCGCTCGGGGCGCTTGGCCATCAGCTCGCGGTACGACACGGAGCGCAAACCGCCCGGGTAACCCGAGTGGCGGTAGGCCTTCTTCTGGTCGAGCTTCTTGCCCGTCAGCACGACCTTGTCGGCGTTGACGACGATGACGAAGTCGCCGGTGTCGACGTGCGGTGCGTAGATGGGCTTGTGCTTCCCGCGAAGCAGCGTCGCGATCTGACTGGCCAGCCGCCCGAGCACGACACCCGTCGCGTCGATGACATACCACTGACGCTCGACGTCGGCGGCCTTCGGTGAGAACGTGCGCACGGTAAGCCTTCTGTCCGGGATGAAAGAGTTACTGTCTGGATTCGGTAGGTCTTGGCGGGCGCACGCCGCCCAGGACCTCCGTCTCCACAGCTCGGGAGAAGACGCCGGATGCGCCGTGCACCGGTCAGCGCCAGACCGATCCACACATGACAACAGAGCAGCCTACCCGCCGTCGCCGAGAGGGTCAAAACGCGACGCGGGACGACCGCATGCGGACATGGGCGACGGCGCGACGGCCGCCACCACGTCTAGACGTTAATCTTTCGCGACTCGCCCTTCTTCCGCAAGAGGGAGATCCCTATATTTGATTGCGGCATGTGGCAGCGCTTTCACGCCCGGCGTCCCCAGCGGTACGTCCGCCGCCGGACCAACCTGGGTCTGTTCGCCTGCCTGGTGTCGGTCCTGCTCGTCGGCGTGGTGATCGGGCGTGCGACGTACCGCGCCGAGACCGCCGAGCCCGACGAGGTCCGCCTCGACAGCGCGCTGCCGACGCGCACCGGCGACCTCCGCGCCGCATCCGAGCCCGGCGCCACCCGGGCGACCCCCACCCCGGCCCGCACCCCGTCCGGCCCCCGCGCCGGCCGGTCGGAGCTGGTCCCCGTCGAGCGCACGCCCGCGGCCGCCGAATCCGGCCGCCGCACGGCCTCCCCGTCGCCCACCGCCACCCGCGGCCACAAGCGGTCCGGCAACACGATCGAGGGTTCCTCCGGCGGCGGGGTGGCGAGCCTGCTCACGCCCGGCGGCGTCGACGGCGACACCGGGCGGGCGGCGAGCCTCGCCTCGATCGAGAACGCCGTGGTCCGGCTGGTGAACCGGGAACGCCGCCGCGCGGGCTGCCGGCCGCTGCGCGTCGACCCGCGCCTGGTCCGGGCCGCGCGCCGGCACTCGGCCGAGATGGCCGCCACCAACCGCCTGTCGCACTCCTCCCGCAACGGCGCCTCGCCGTGGCGGCGCATGGAGCTCGCCGGCTACCACCACGGCGCCGCGGAGAACATCGCCCGCGGCTACCTCACCGCGGAGGAGGCGGTACGCGGCTGGATGTCCCACCCCGACCACCGGGCCAACATCCTCAACTGCCGCATCGTCGCCACCGGGGTCGGCGTCAAGCCCGGCCCGGGCGGGCCCTGGTGGACCCAAGACTTCGGGTATTCCTGACGTTTTTCCACGCGCGCGGGGCTAGTCTCGGGAGCCATGGGTTACCCCGGGGATGAGTCGCGCCGCTCGCCGTACCACTCGCCCGACACGCCTTTGGCGCCGCGGTCCGGTTCCGTCACCGGCCCGCTTCCGCGTTCGGCCGCGGACGCCTACGGGGGAGATCCGGCCTGGCCGTCCGCCGCGGCGACCGGGTCGTCCGGCCCGTCCTGGGGCGGCGGGCAGTCGTGGGGCGGCTCGCCGGACCCGTACGCCCCGGCCGCCGACCCGTACGGCGCCTCCGGCGCTTCGGACGCCTACGGCGCGCAGCGTGCGGCCGGGCCGCTGGGCGCGCCCGCCGACGACCGGGTCGACCTGTTCCGCCCGGCGCGTCCGGCGCGCTCCGCCGACCCGTACGGCGCGCCGGACCCGTTCGCCGCCCGGGCGCCGCGCACCGAGGAGCGCACCCGCCCGCCGTACGGCGGGACGGACGCGTGGGGCGCGCACGGCGACGCGGCCGGTGGCCCGCCGCCCGCGTTCCGGCCCGCCACGACGCCGCCCTCGTTCGGCGCGGGCCGCCCGGACGACCGGCCGGGCGGCTCCGCTGCGGACGAGGCGGACCGCTCGGCGGAGCCGCCCGCGGCGAAGCCGCCGCGCCGCCCCAAGGCGTGGGTGCGCCCGGTGATCTACTCGACGGCCGCGGTGGTGCTGCTCGGCGCGGCCGGCGGCGGCCTGTACGCCGTGGCGCAGCGGAACGCCACGCCGCCGCCCTCGGCCGACCCCTCCCCCACCGCCTCGGCGCACGTCGGCCTCATCCGGCCGCAGGGCAAGTACGGCTTCGCCGCGTCGCGGAAGACCGACCCGACCCCGCTCACCGCGAAGGAGCTCTTCCCCAGGCTCAAGATCACCAGCGGCGGGCGCACCTACCTGATGCGGGCGCGGCGCACCGACAAGGTGTGCAAGAACGCCGTCGTCGGCGAGAAGATCCAGAAGGCCGTGCAGGCGGCGAAGTGCACGCAGCTCATCCGCGCCAGCTTCCAGGACTCCTCCGGCAAGATCATCGGCACCATCGGGGTGGCGAACCTCGGCACCTCCGCCGGGGCGCGGCGGGTCGCCAGCGCCGGGGCGGCGAAGGAGCGCAAGGACTACGTCAAGCCGCTGCAGGGCAAGTCCGGCGCCACCAAGTCGCTCGGCACCGGCGAGGCGCTCGCGGGCGCGTGGACCCACGGGCACTACGCGGTGCTGCTGTGGTTCCAGTTCAAGGACGGTCACAAGCCGTCGGCGGCGGAGACCAAGCGGCTCAACCGCGCGGCGACCGACATCGCCGACAAGACCGTCTTCCCGGCGCTCGACACCCGCTCGCTCACCGGCGCGCCGGGCTGATCCGGGCCGGTCACCGGCCGGATCGCGCCCCTGGGACCGGACGGCCGGCGCCGCTCGCCGTACGGCCCGGCAAACCGGTCACCGGGCACCTTCGGCGGACAAAAATCTCGCGAATGCCCGTCCGGAAACATTCTTCTGGGCGTGCCGATCTCGGAGTGTCGCTACGCTTCCCGGTATGCGTGGCCAGGATCCGGGGTCCGAGCAAGAGCGCGTGAGCGACACCCCGGCGTCGCCGACGCCGCCGAAGAGCTTCGGCGTGCCGTCGGGCTGGGACGCCGGTCAGGCGGATACTCCGTCGTGGGGTGTGTCCGATCCCGCGCCCCAGTCGTGGCAGCCGCCGCCCGCGTTCACCGCGGCGGCCGCCGGCATGCAGGTCTGGCGTGGCCCGTCCGGCCCCGCCCCGGCGTGGCCCGCCGCGACCGGTGAGCCGATCGGCGAGCCCTGGCCCGGCAACTCGCCCGCCACCCCGGGCCCGGTCGTGCCCGGACCCGCGACGACCGCGGCCGCCCAGGAGGCCGCCGCCCGGGAGAACGCCGCCGCACCCGGCACGCCGCCTCCGCCGTCCGCCGGCACCCCGCCCGCGGGCGCCACTCCCCCGAGCGGGATCGCCGACGAGCCGCGCTTCTTCCTGCCCGACCCGGCCACGGGCCTGCCGCCCGTCCCGGGCGCCCCGGCCGCGTCCGCCGAGGCCACGCCCGGGGGCCCGCCGCCGCAGCATCCGGCCTGGTCGCCCGGCGGGCCGCAGTCCTACGGCCCCGCGCCCGCCGGGCAGGACGGCGCCTACCCGCCCGCGCCCGGCGCGCTGCCCGGCCCGGCGCCCTACGCCGCGGTCCCGCCGCCGGCCCCCGGCTCGCTGCCCGGACCGACGCCGTACGCGGTCGCGCCCGGCGGCCAGAACACCGGCTATCCGCCCGCGCCCGGAGGCGCGCTGCCCGGGCCGATGCCGTACTCCGCGCCCACCGCGCAGGACGGGGGCGCGCCCGCCGCCCCGGCCGAGGCCGCGTCCGGCGGCGCGGCGACGGCCGCGGAGGCCCCGGCGCAGGGCACCGGCGGCGCCCCGGCCCCCGCATGGGCCCCGGCCGCCCCGGGCACGCCGCCGGACCCGCCCGGGTCCGCCTGGGCGCCCGCCCCGACGGGGACCGCCGAGCCGAAGTCCGGCGAGGCCGGCGACGGCCCGGCGTCCTCCGGCACCGCGTCTCCCGGCACAGGGTCTTCCGGCATCGGGTCCTCGGACACGGCCGCCTCGGATGCGGGCTCCTCCGGCGCGACGCCCGCCGAGGCCGCGCCCGCCGACGGCCCGCCGTCCGGCACGGACCCCACCGGCGGGGCCGACCCCGCCGCCGCGGCGCCCGGCGAGGAGGGCCGCACCACCGCGCTGCGCCGTAACGTCGACATCCCGGGCTGGGCGCCGCAGGGCGATACGCCCCCGGCCGGGGACGCGGCCCCCGCCGACGCCGCCACCCCGGCCGCCCAGGAGGCGCACCCGCCGAGCGCCGGGACGGAGCCGCCCGAGCAGGGCCAGGCCGCCGCCCCCGCGCCACGGCCCGACCCCCCCGGGGCCGGCCCCCAGGGGCGGCCGGCGGGGGGGCCCGCGAGGGGGGGCCCGCGCG
>QGUZ01000048.1 GCA_003242605.1 Actinomycetota bacterium | reverse complement strand
TCATGGCCGGCCTCGACGGCATCAAGAACAAGATCGAGCCGCCGGAGCCGATCGACAAGGACCTCTACGAGCTTCCGCCGGAGGAGGCCCGCAACATCCCGCAGGTGCCCGGCTCCCTCGAGGCCGTGCTCGAGAACCTCGAGAAGGACCACGAGTACCTGCTCGAGGGCGGCGTCTTCACCCTGGACCTCATCGAGACCTGGATCGACTACAAGCGGAAGAACGAGGTGGACCCGATTCGCCTCCGTCCGCACCCGCACGAGTTCGAGCTGTACTACGACGTGTGATCCCGCTTGCGGCGTGACCTGAGCGACGGCCGCAAGGCCACCCGCTCAGGGCGCATCCAGGCTCAGGTCGTCCTCCCGAGGGCCGTCGACCGGCCGCCCGCCAGGGGCACGGTCGGCGGCCCTTCGCATGCCCTCCCCCGCGCCGCGCCAAGTGCGGGTGGGCGTGCGCAGCGTGGAGCTCGGCGCGGGACGGCACCGCGAGCCCCGCGCGGCCGCGGACGTCGCCGCCTCCGGCGAGCGGCGCGCCCCGGGGCGGCTCCGGGGCGCAGGGACACCCGGTCACGCCCGCCCATCGCTTCACGCCTCCCCCACCTCGCCATGCGCCCTTCCCGTGAGGCCGCCTCTGGCGCGAGGCGGGGCGGGATGACACCGGCCATCCCAGCGCGTGCCCCTGGCCGGGCCGGGCCGGCGGCCGCCGGGCGGCGTTCGACGTGGCCGTCACGCATCCCGCTCGTCGCCGGCGTCCGGCAGATGAGTCGTGAGCGGAGGCGGCACAAAGCCTTCCCTGCGCATCCGTTCCCGGTGCTCGCGCAGCCTCCGGCGGCTCTCCCGATACCGCCGTTCCTCCGCCGCGGCACGCGCCAGGTGGGCGGCCCGCTCCGCGTCGCCCGCCGCCGCGTTCGCCGCCCTCCGCGCCGCCCCCACGCGGAACCCCGCCTGGGTGCACGCGCTCTCATATTCCGCATGCAGCCGGTAGGCGTAGGTCGCCGACTCACGGTAGAGCTCCACCTCCGGGGACGAGAGGTATCCCGCCCCGCATTCGCCGGGATCCGGTAGCGGGGCCTCCCCGCTGACCCAGCGCAGCGCCGTCCACGGCGGCGTCTTTCGGCCGGGCAGGATCTCCACCGCGTCGGCACGGCCAACCGGGCACAGCAGCTCGATCGGCGGCACGTGCAACACGCGGGCGAACACGAGCAGTTCGGCGACGCTCACCGTCGGACGGCGGCCCGACTCGAGGTCCGCGATCGCGGAGCGGGATATCGGAAGCCCGAGCGCGGCGCACGCATCGGCGAGCTCCGCCGCACTCATCCCCCTGAGCTCACGGTACGCACGGACCTGTCCGGCCACCGTACGCGCGAGACGGGCCGGCCACTCGTCCTCGGTCATCGCCTCACCGTGATCACTTCGCCGACAGCCACCTGTTCCATGTAACCGGCTTTTGCGGCGTGGCGCGCACGACGATCGTCTCTTCGGCGGCGTGCCTCGTCCTCCTCATGCCTGCGCGGGGACGCCCTCCCCGGCCCGTCGGGGCCTCCTCGTGCCGTTCGGCGGCCGTGCAGGCCCCGCCACGCACGTGGTGCGGTCAGGTGGCGGGCCACCCGCCCGGGCGGAAGCAGTCGGCCGGATCACCGTCGGCTGGGGTCACGACGAGGTGCGGGACCGGGACGCCCGGGGACGGCGGCTCCCGGCGGAGGCGCACGGTGAGCGCCCGAGGTTCGGGCGGGGGCGGGGCGTTCTGGGCGAGGGCCGCGTCGGCGGTGGTGACGACGGGCTCGACGGGGACGGGAAGCGGGGTGACGGGGTCCCGCGCGGACAGGTGCGTGAACAGCCGGGCGGTGAGGGAGCGCGCGAGGCCCTTGACGAGGCGGATCCAGGCGGTGGCGTGGCGGAGGGGGACCTCCTCGACGCGGAGCTCGGGGAGGCCGAGGCGGGCGAGGCCGGTGGTCTGGATGCTGTGGCCGGCGGTCTCGGGGTGGATGCCGATCCAGAGCCACTCGGCGATCGCGAACTTATCGGGGGAGGCGGCGACGGTGGGACGCCAGGGCAGCGGGAGGATGCGGGGCGCCTCCGCGTCGAGGGGGATGCCGCCGGTGGTGTCGGCGAGGGTGTCGACCACCCGGGCCGCGGCGTACAGGTGCCGGGGAGGCCAGCCGGGCGCGGCGGTGGCGGTGACCCGGAGGTGCCGGTCGCTGCTCTGCAGGAGCCTGCCGAGCAGGGCGCCCGCGCCCGGGGTGCACTCGGGGCAGCAGAGGACCTCGCGGGCCCAGGCGAGCGCCGGGTCCTGCTCGCCGATCTCGGTGACCGTGACGGTGAGCGAGTCCCGGCCGTCGGGGAAGGGGAGGCCGGCCACGACGTGGGCGATCGTGTCGGCGGGGTCGTCCGGGACGCGCTCCGGCGCCGCCACCACGTAGCTCACACTCACCTGCGCGGGGACGGGCAGGAGCAGGTGGTCGCCGGGACCGCCGGGCTCGGTGATGGTGGGCATGGGAACCGCCTTTCGAACACGTGATCGATGACGGCACCCACTGTCCTCGATTCAAACACCTGTTCGGAGTGCGACGCGATGATCTGTGGATAACCCTCGTCGTGGCTGGTCGAAAACGGTGTGTGTCGCCTCCCAGGGTCCGGCCGACGGTCTCCGGCGTCGCCGGACGGGCGGCCACCGGCCCGCTCGTGGCCCAGCCGCCGGGAGGCCCACCACCGCGGGGCACGCCACGGCCGGCCGGGGTATGGGGAGCCTCCGCACCGCCGGGTGAGTCCCCGGCGCACGCACCACGCGGACGCCGCTTTCCGCACCACGACCGCCCACGGCCGCCGGACGGCCGGGGTCAGGCGTCGTAGAAGACGCGCTCCACCACGAGACGCGCCCGCCGCGTGGCACGCCGATAGTCGTCGAGGAAATCCTCCGAACCGTCGGGCGGATAGCCGAGCGCACGCGCCACCCGGGCGCGTTCGCGCACGTCGGCCGGGACGCTGTCCCCGGCCCGGCCGCGCACCAGCATGATCGCGTCCCGGACCTGGGAGGCGAACCGCCAGGCCTCGGCGAGGATCTCCTCGTCCTTGGGCGCGAGCAGCCCGGCCGCCGCGGCGGCGCGCAGCGCCTCCAGGGTGCGGGTGGTGCGCAGCTCGGGCACCCGGTGGGCGTACCGGAGCTGGAGGAGCTGGGCCACCCACTCCACGTCCGACAGCCCGCCGCGGCCGAGCTTGATGTGGAGCGCGGGGTCGGCGCCGCGCGGCAGCCGCTCGGCCTCCATGCGCGCCTTGAGCCGCCGGATCTCGCGCACCGCCTCGGCGGAGATCCCGCCGGCCGGATACCGCAGCGGGTCGATGAGCTCGATGAACCGCCGGCCCAGGTCGGCGTCCCCGGCCGAGAACCGGGCGCGCAGCAGCGCCTGCGCCTCCCACGGCGACGACCAGCGCTCGTAGTACGCGGCGTAGGAGGCGAGCGTGCGCACCAGCGGCCCCTGGCGGCCCTCGGGCCGCAGGTCGGGGTCGATGATGAGCGGCGGGTCGGGCGTGGGCAGGGCGAGCAGCCTGCGCAGCTCGTTGGCGACCGCGTGGGCCACGTCGGCGGCCTCCCGCTCCTCGACGCCGGGCAGCGGCTCGTGCACGAACATCACGTCGGCGTCGCTGCCGTACGAGCACTCGTAGCCGCCCAGCCGCCCCATCGCGATGACCGCGATCCGGGTCGGCGGCTCCCCGCCCCCGCGCTCGGCCATGACGGCGGCGAGGGCGGCGTCGAGCGCGGCCTGGATGGTGACGTCGTTGAGCTCGGACAGCCCCTGCCCCACCTGCTCGACGTCGATGCGCCCGATGAGGTTCGCAACCGAGAGGCGGAACAGCTCGCGGCGGCGCAGCGCGCGCACCGCGGTGACCGTGGCCTCGGCGTCCGGCTCGTACCGCTGCACGATCGAGGCCGCCTCGGCCTGCAGCGCCGCCATCGGCCGCACCTCCAGCTCGGCGTCGGAGCCGAGCATCGCCACGCCCTCCGGCGCGTGCAGCAGCAGCCCGGTGACGTACTTGCTCGTGCCGAGCAGGCGGGCCATGCGCTCGGCGACCGCGGTCTGGTCGCGCAGCAGGCGCAGGTACCACGGGGTGGTGCCGAGCTTGTCGCTCACCTGCCGGAACCCGAGCAGCCCGGCGTCGGGGTCGGGGGCGTCGGCGAACCAGCCGAGCATGACCGGCAGCAGCGTGCGCTGGATCGCGGCCCGCCGGGACACCCCGGTGGTGAGCGCGGCGATGTGCCGCAGCGCCCCCTCCGGGTCGGCGTAGCCGAGCGCCTCCAGCCGGGCGACCGCGGCGGAGGTGGACAGCCGGGCCTCGTCCGCGGGCAGCCGGGCCACGGCCTGCAGCAGCGGCCGGTAGAACAGCTTCTCGTGCAGCCGCCGCGCCTCCATCGCGTGCCGCCGCCACCGGGTGGTGAACTCGCCGACCGGGTCGGCGGTCATGCCGAGGGCGCGGCCGAGCCGCCGCAGCTCCATCGCGTCCGTGGGCAGCACGTGGGTACGGCGCAGCCGGTGCAGCTGCAGCAGGTGCTCGACCTGCCGCAGGAACGTGTACGCCTCGGCGAGCGCCTTGGCGTCCTCCCGGCCCACGTAGCCGCCCCGGGAGAGCGCGTTGAGCGCCGAGAGCGTGGCCCGGCGGCGCAGCAGCGGGTCGGTGCGGCCGTGCACGAGCTGCAGCAGCTGCACGGCGAACTCGATGTCGCGCAGCCCGCCGGGGCCGAGCTTGATCTGGCGGTCGGCCTGGTCGGCCCGCACGTGCGCCTCCACCCGGCGGCGCATCGCCTGCACGTCCTCGACGAAGTTCTCCCGGGCCGAGGCCTGCCAGACCAGCTCGTTGACCGCCGCGACGTACTGCTCGCCGAGCGCGAGGTCGCCCGCGACCGGGCGGGCCTTGAGCAGCGCCTGGAACTCCCAGGTCTTCGCCCAGCGGCGGTAGTAGGTGAGGTGGCTGGCGAGGGTGCGCACCAGCGGCCCGGCCTTGCCCTCGGGCCGCAGCGCCGCGTCGACCTCCCACAGCGCGCCCTCCGGGGTGCTCGCCGAGCAGGCGCGCATCATGCCCTGGGCGAGCTTGGTGGCGGTGCGCAGCGCCTTGGTCTCGTCGACGCCCTCCCGCGGCTCGGCGACGAAGATCACATCGACGTCGGAGATGTAGTTGAGCTCGCGCGCCCCGCACTTGCCCATGCCGATCACGGCGAGCCGTACCCCCTCGTGCTCCTCGTGCTCGGCGCGGGCGATCGCGAGGCCCGCCTCGAGGGCGGCGGCGGCGAGGTCGGACAGCTCGGCGGTGGCCTCGGCGATCGAGACCTCGCCGGTGACGTCCCGGGCGGCGAGGTGGAGCAGCCTGCCGCGGTAGGCGACGCGCAGCGCGGAGAGGGTCTCGGTGCCCGCGTCGCGCGCGACCGGCTCCGCGGCGTCGGGGTCGGCGCCGACGGCGTACAGCAGCTCGGCGCGGAGCTCCTCCTCGGTGGGCCGCCGCGCCGCGTCCTCCCCCGCGAGCAGGCGCCAGTGCTCCGGATGCCGGACGACGTGGTCGCCGAGGGCGGCCGAGACGCCGAACACCCGGACCAGCCGGCGGCGCAGCCCGGGGTCCTGGCGCATGGCGCCGAGCACGCTGGGGTCGCGTTCGGCGAGCCGGTTGAGCGAGGTGAGGGCGAGGTCCGGGTCGGCCGCGGCGACGAGCTCCGCGAGCAGCTCGACGTCGCCGACCGCCTCGGGACCGAGCTCGTCGAGCAGGCGTTCGGCCCGGGCACCGTCGACGAAGCCGAGCCGGGCGAGCCTGCCTGCGGTGGTGTCGAGGCGTCCCGCGGCGTTCACTTGCACAAAACTAGCCCGTCGGCCCGCGGCGGCGTTAGCGCCCGCGCACCGTAATCGTGCGCTCACGCGTGCGGACCGCGATCCCGCCGCGCCCCGGCCGGGCTCAGCGGGCCACGCGCTCGCGTTCCCGGCGGACCACGGCGGCGAACCCCTCCGCGAGCGGCCGCCAGGCGGCGACGAGGCGGGGCTGCGCCTCCGCGACGGCGGCGGCGAGCGCGGCGATGTCCAAGCCGCGGGCGGTGAGGTTGCCCGCGTCGTTCGCGAGCCAGCCGCGGAAGATCTCGGTGGTGGCCTCGGGGTGGAACTGCACGGCCCAGGCCGCCCGCCCGAGCCGGTAGGCCTGGTTGGGGTAGACGGCGCCGGTGGCGAGCAGGACGGCGCCGGGCGGCAGGGTGACGCTGACGTCGTAGTGGAACTGCACCGCGGGGGTGCCGGCGGACAGGTGGCCGAGGAGCGGGTCGCCGGCCGCCGCGGGCAGCGGGTCCACGGGGACGACGCCGGCCTCGAGGCCGTGGCCGCCGGGTTCGACGACGCCGCCGCAGGCGAGCGTCATGAGCTGGGCGCCGAGGCAGATGCCGAGGGTGGGCACGCCGTCGGCGACCGAGCGGGCGATCAGCTCCCGGGTCGCGGGCAGCCACGGGCACCGCTCGTCCTGCCAGGCGGAGGCCTCGCCGCCGAGCACGATCAGCCCGTCGTCGGCGCGGGCGGGCACCGGGTCGCCCAGGTACGGCCGGACCACGGTCGGCTCCAGTCCCGCGGCGGCGAGCCACGGACCGAAGCGGCCCAGCCCGCAGCTCCGCTGGTGCTCGATGACGATCACTGGCACCTCCCCACTGTACGGCCGGCCCGGCGGATCGGGAACCGGCGGGCAACGCGTCGACGCGCCGGCCTCGCCGCCTCCTGCAACGAGCCGTGCCGCCCATCGGCGCGCGGTGCGCTCAACCCCGGCCACGGCCCCGGATGGGCCGGGCGGCATCGGCGGGAACGGGACACCGCCGCCACGGGTGCGGAGGGTCCGGGCCGGTGCCGCCGAGGCCGGACCCGCGGGGTTCCCGCGAGCGCGGCACCGGGGAGTCGTGAGGCGAGGCTCGGCCGGGTCCGCCCCGGACCGGCGGGTCACCTCGCGGGTCAGGGGCCTGCGGGAGATTCCGGATCGGGGCGACGCCCTCCCCGGCGTCTCCGGGTCACGCGTGGCGGGCCGCTTCGTCGAGGCACCGCTCAAAGCGCGGTACGGCGGGCCCGGGTACGGCGGGCACCGTACCGCGGGGTACGGCGCCGCGGTGCCACGTGCGCCCCGGCGCGGCTGCTGCGGGGCGTCGGGCACGCGGCACGGCGCCGCGTCGTGCCGTGCTCAGCGCGGGGTGATCCAGGTGGCGCGGGCGGCGGCGACGAGCGTGCCGTCGGTCTCGTAGATCGCGCTCTCGCCGTACAGCTTGCGGCCGTCGCGTCCGGTCGCCCGGGCCACGATCGAGTAGGTCCCGCCGGGGAGGACGCGGCCGTACACGCGCCCGGTCAGGCGGCCGAGCAGGGCGTACCCGCCCGGTTTGAAGTGGGCCCACCCGGTCGGGCAGTCGAGCGCCGCCCACACGATCGCGTCCGGCACGTTGCCGGTCTCGTCGGCGACCGCCACCGGCACCCGCCACCCCGCGGCGACGACGCCGTCGCCCACCGGCCCGGGGAATACGCGCAGCCCGTCACCGGGGGCGCGTACGCCGCAGACGAAGCAGCCGGGGAACGGGTGGTCCTGCAGGCCGGCGAAGCCCGCCTCGGCGCGGGCGGCGTCGGCGAACGGCACGAACGGCGGCGGCGTGATCTCCTCCGCCACGGGGATGGCCTCGACGAGCTGCTCGTCCCCCTTGGAGAGGGTGACGGTGTTCGCCACCTGGCCGAGCCGCAGCTCGGTCTCCAGCGGGACCGGGCGATGCAGCGTGACCTCCACCGCCGAGTCGCGGCCGGAACCGGCCACGACGCTCGCCAGCGTGCCCGCCACCCAGCCGCCGTTGGCCGTGGTGTCGGGGCCCCGGAACCGCTCCGGGACGGTCAGCGCGGTCTGCACACCCGCAGCTGTCGTCATACGGAATCCTCCCGAATGTCCTTACACGGGACAAAGGTCGCAAAGGTGATAAGCAATGGATCAACTTTACCCCGGGTAAGTCGATCGATATCTAACCAGGATGCCATGACATCGCCGTTAGCTCGGCGTGACGTCTGCATTACGTCCGCTGCGCGAGGACATCCGGGGCACGTCCCGGTCAGGACGGCGGCGCCCGCCGGCCACCGTACCCGGTGGCGGACCGGCGCGCGGCGGGCCGGCGGCGCGGCCGCGCACCGCATTACGGGCATGCCGCCCCGGGGCCGGCCGGCCCGTACAAACCCGCTCGCCCGGGCCGCGGCGGGCGCCGCTCCCCTAAAATTTCGCCTCTCCGGTGCCGGTGAAAGGACGCGTCCATGCCCGAGTCCCCCTTCGACGCCGTGCTCTCCCGGGTGAGGCGGATCGACGGCTTCCGCCTCGGGTGCGTCATCGACGCGACGACCGGCACCGTGCTGGGCTCGGCCGGGCGGCAGGAGGACCTCAGCCTGCCGGTGCTCGCGGCGGGCACCGCCGATTTGGCGAACGTCATCGCGCTGATGGCGGCCGACCTGGCGGCGGACGGCGGCCTCGAGGACGTGGTCGTCACGCTGAGCCGCCACTACCACCTGATCCGGCGGTTCAGCCCGGCGCCGAGGCTGCGCTTCCTGCTGCTGGTCGTGCTCGACCGCACGCAGGCGAACCTGGCGATGGCGCTGCGGGAGCTGCGCGGCGTCGACCCGGACGCCGTCCGGCCCGAGCCGGCGCTGTCCGGCCGCCCGCAGGGCGTCTGAAGGTCGAGGGAGGACAGGGGCCCGCCGTGTACTTCCAGAGGGAACCGCTCGTCGTACGGCTGCGCAGGCTCGCCGAGGCCGGCCGTACCGGGGTGCTGCGGGTGTCCGGTGACGACGGCGGGGCGATCCATCTGAGCGAGGGTGCGATCGTGTACGCCGAGTCCCGCCGCACGCCCGGCCCGGGCACGTTGTTCGCGCGGCTCGCCGGCCCCGGCCCGGAACCGGGGGACGCGGACACCGCGCCCGGCACGGGCGGGACCGGCTCGGCCCGTGATCTCGCCTGGGCCTACACGGTCCGGGAGGCGACCTTCGACGCGGCCCTGGAGCTGCTGTCCGGCCGCCCGCGCTACGGGCTGCAGCAGCGGTTCCGGGACTCCGAGCCGCCGACGGCGCACGGGCTGCCCGGCCTGTCGCTGGCGGAGCTGCTCGCCGAGGTGGAGCGGCGGCGGAACCTGGTGCGGCAGATGGCCGAATCCCCGGTCCCGCTCACCGCGGACACGCCGCTCGTCCGGGTACCGGACCTGGCGGCGCCCCGGATGCAGGTGTCCGCCCTGCAGTGGGCGCTGCTCATCCGGATCGGCGGCACGGCCACCCCGCGCACGCTCGCCTGGGAGATCGGGCACAGCGTGTTCGCCACCACGCTCGAGGTGTTCCGGCTGGTCGCGCTGGGCTTCCTCACCGTCGCGCGGCCCGCGGCCGAGCCCGCTCCGCGTCCGGACGCCGCGGCTGCCCGGTCCGACGCCGTGCCCGGCGACGGGCGCCCGATGGTGTCCTTCCTCCGGGCCGTCGGCCGGTGAGCGTTCCCGCGCGGCCCCGCGGCGGGATCACGGGCACGGGCTGACCGTTACGGCGCTCGCCGCTCGCGGACCTGCGCGACGCGCCGCCGAAGACCGGCATGGACCGGCTCAGGGGTCGGTGGACCCGGCGGGGTGGGCGTCGCGCGGTGTCCGCGCGCCCGGGGGCGACGCCGTACCCGGCGTGATCGGCACGCAGGCCCTCGGCATGGGCATGCGGCGCCACCGGACAAACCGAACTCATCGGGCGCGTCGCGCGTTCACCCGCCACCCGATCCGCGCGAGGCCCACGCCTCGGCGAACCCGCTCCTCGGGTGCCGCAACGCGGAGCCCGCCAGGAGGTGTCAATCGTCCTCGTCGAGCCGGCGCAGGCCGTCCAGCAGCCTGCGCAGCAGCTCGGGGGTGGCGAGCGCGAACGGCGTGCCCGCCGCCTGTTCCGCGCCCGGCGGCATCGGGCCCTCCGCGCGCGGCCGCGCCCCGCGAGGCGTGCCCGGGTTGCGCCGGGGCAGGGGCGGCGGGGCGGCCTCAGCGGCGGCACCGGCATCCCCCGCGTCCTCCTCGTGCCCCGCCGGCGCGGTGGCGGGGTACGGCGGCGCGTCCGTGGCCGGAGGTGCCGCAAGGGCCGCAGGCGCGGCCAGGGCGGAGGCGGCGTTCCCGGACGGCTCGCTCGTGGTCCCGCCCGGGCGGGACGCGGCGGCCGGTCGGGCGTCCGCGTCATCGGGCGCGAGCAGGGCGCACAGGCCCTCGCGTAACAGGCCGCCGACGCTCTCCACCGTGTCGTACAGCGCGAGGCCGTACCGCCAGGCGAGCTCGCGAAGGGACGTGGCGCCGTCGATCCGGCAGGCCATCGCCCACTCCGCGCGGCCGACCCTGCCGAAAGGGCGGCGCAGGTCCGTGCCGACGGGGCGGGCGTCGAGCGGGACCGGGGTGGCCGCGAGCAGGTCGGCGCGGCGGGCGAGCTCGGCGCGCACCCAGTCGACCTCGAGGCTGAGCAGCGAGCCGATCCAGGGACGCTCCCGCTCCGCGAACCACAGCCGGGTGACCGACGGCGGCCGCATGAGCGGCGTGGCGAGCGCGGTGAGCGCGTCGAGGGAGGCCGAGCGCAGTACGGCGAGCAGGTCGTCCCGGCCGAGGAGACCGGACCGCACGAGCAGCGCGCCGACGCCGTCCGGCGGCGGGTCCGGCGTGCACGCCGCGGCCCACTGGCCGGCGGACAGGAGGCGGGTGCCGATCAGCCGCGTACCCACGTCCGGTACACCGACGGCCTCGGCGAACACGAGCCGGCCCGCGTCGAGATAGACGACACCGCCGGGGTCCCCGTCGATCCGCAGCGCGCCCGAGGCCTTATCGCGTGTCAGCGTGGCGAGTTCGGCGAGGATCGGGACCGTCCCGTCCACGGCCGACCGCCCGGGACGGGCTCCGTGATCTGAGGACACGCGACCACCAGACGCTCTCGTCAACGATCGATGCGGCGATGGCCTCCGGTGATCCGAGACCGAGCGCCGACTCTAGCACAGCGCTTCCGGGACGTCACGATTCGTATATCGAATAGGTAGAACGCCCAAGTAAGTGGGGAAAGCTCACTGATGTCGCCCCGGTATGGCGACCTGCCGACGGTCCACTCACCTTCCGGCGGACATCGCCGACGCAGGACTTCCTTCCGCGCCGCCTCCCCCGCGCCCGCTCAGGGATGCCGATCGCCGCACCGTCGGCGGCGCGGACGTCGCGTCCAGGCGCGGCGTCACATCTCGCGGTGGCCCGAGACACCGCCTCCGCCGCTGGCCGCCTCTTCGATCACCAGCGCCGGCGCTCCATCGGTGTCGCCTCATGCCGCTCGCGCACGCCGCGGCAAACCGGGCATGCCGACACGCCACTCCGCGCTCGACGGAGTGGGTCTCCCGCGCGCGCGTCGGGGCACCGGGCGCGACGGTCGGCCGTACGGCACGGCGGTCGAGGCCGTGCCAGGCGGTTCATCGCACGAGGCTCAGCTCGTGCTTGAGCACGTCCTCGCGGATCAGGTCGAAATGACCGCACTTGTTGAGGACGAACGCGACGTTGACCGCGTTGTGGCGGCGCGCGGCGTTCCGCATCGCCGGCAGGTGCTCCTCGTAGAGGGCGGAGAGCACGACCCGCACCGTCCGCGCCACCTGGGCGACCGTGGCGAGCCGTTCCCCGATCTGGTTGTAGCCGTCGGGGCGCCAGTAGCCGAGCATGTCCCGGGAGAGCTGCCAGAGCTGGGCGAAGTCCTTTCTAGCGATCTTGCTCACGTACCCGCACAGCTCGAGCAGCGTCTCGCGGTCCGGGGCGAAGTTGATCAGCTTCTTGAACGCGGGCAGCGGGTTGTCCCGGTCGGCCGCCGCGAACAGCCGCGAGATCGTCATCGTCGACTGGTTCACGTTCGGATCGAGGAGCAGGGCGCCCTCGAGCCGGACGGCCTCCGCCTCGTTCGCCGCCCAGCGCTCGGCGAGCTTCAGCACCAGATCGGCACCGAGCGAAAACCCGACGAGAACCAGCTTCTTGGTGGGGTATCCGGCGGCGATCTGAGCGAGCATGCCGGACACCATTTCGACGTGCTCCGCCAGTGACACCGGCCGATCCGGTCGCTCCTCCACCGGGTCGAAACCCTTGAGCGTCAGCGCGATCTGGTGATGTTCCGTGTCCCGCTCCAGATAGTCGCGGTAGTCACTCGCATCCAAGCCGAGACCGTGCAGGAAGACCGTCACGGTGGGCGAGTCCGATAATCTTTCCAAATAAAAAAGCCGGCGCTCACGGTGCTCAAGCACCCCGGAATGCTTGACTGTCATCACTGACCCCGCTAGCACCGTCTCCCCGGAAGATCGGAATAGTATAGGAGGCGTCGAAACACCCCACGGTGGCATCTGTGCGCCAGATCACGCACAATGCCGAGCTTAAGGTCGTGGCGGTGCCGAATCAAACTTTATATAGTCTCACAGACTACACCGCCGCAGCGACATAGGGAGGACTTTTCTTAACCTCGCAAAAGATTTGACCCCACACAGGGACAGAGAGCAATTTCTCTGCATTTGCTCGCAAGCAGTCAAATCCGCGCCGAACTTCGCACGCGCACACAATGCGCACGCATCGCTCCCACGGAACGACCTTCCGAAACGCGAGGACCACAGGCATGTCCCACGAGGACCGGCGCGCTGCATTCGGCCGTACGCTCGACGAGATCCAGCGCCATGAGCAGGGGCACCATGGCTGGGTGGTGCTTCACCGAGCACTCGGCGACCTACTGGAGACCGGGCACCGGGCGTTCTCCCGCCTGCTGGATGCGGCCTGGACGGCACGGCCCAACATCAGCGACGCCCATCTCGTCACACTGCTCAGCGTCACCATCCGGCAGATCGCCCTACGGGATCCCGCGGGCGCACACCTGTTCGATGAGGAAACGGATCCGGCGGCCCGTCTCCATGCCCTGCAGCGGCTGATCGACACTTACGAGGCCGATCTCACCGAGGAGATCTGCGTCCGGTCGAATTCGTTCACCGGCGCACGCCGCTTCCTCGTCCCGCAATTGATCATCGGAGGATTCGCGGCCGCGCACGGAATCGACGAGGTCCGGCTCCTTGATCTGGGCACCGGGGCGGGAATTCTCCCCCGGCAGCTCAACAACACGGTCGTATTCGACCGATTTCACAGAGACCTCAACTGGCGGCCATGGACCCCGCCGTATCGCCACATCCCACTGACCGCACGGGTCGGGGTCGACGCTCCCCCGCTGCCCACCCTCGAATGGGTGCGCGCGTGCCACGGGCCCTCGGCCTACTACGAGGAGCGGTTCGCGGAACTCGAGTGGTCCTTCGAACAGACCGCGGGCGTCGCCGACCAGGTCGTGATCAAAGCACTCGACATTCTAGACTTGCCGCAACTGTCCAAGTTTATCCGGGATTATAACTTCAATGTAGTCACCTGCAATTTTGTCCTATTCCAGTATGATGGTCCCGTGCAGGAAATGATCGAGAGATGCGTGATGGAGAACATCGCATCTCCAGGCCTATTTCTCCTCATGAATCCCAGTCATTCCCTCCTGCGCAAGGGCTGCATCGTCGAAGGGCGCATAACGGGGAACCCACGGCGTCTCCACCTCGCAGATCTGAGCGACGCGCACATGCTGGGGCACGCCACCATCGGGGCAGATCTTCACGTCGTCATCGGCGACGAGGGCGGTGTCCGTGGCTGACCTCCCCGACAACCGCCACAACGACCTCCCCTCCCTCCTGCCCTCTCTCCTGCGGCGGCATCAACGCATCATCGGCCCCGCCGGCGGCGCCGCCGGCGTCGTCATCGGCATCTACAGCGACACCGCCCGGCAGGCACTCGACTGGCTGTGGACGCACCTGCTGACGCCGTACACGCTGGCGGCCGCCCAGTTCGTGGTGATCGCGGTGGCGAGCTGGACGCTCCGGGGGTGGGTGGAGCGGCGCAGGCAAGGGCGACGCCAGATCGTCAGCCGGTCGTTCGACATCCGGCTGTGCGACTTCGAGGACGACCTGACCGGCGACCAGACCGTGATCGGCCGGAAGCTCCGCTACCTGGAACGCCGGACCGAGTCCAAGACGCTGGTGGTGATGCTGCCGGGGCTGGGCCTCGACGCCAACGACTTCCGGCCGTACATGAACATCGCCCGCGAGCACACCGTGGCGGTCACCCTGTTCGGGTTCAACCAGTCCGAGGCGAAGGACGAGCGATACCGCCCGGTCAGCCTGGCCACCCACGTCGAGCTGGTCAACTGGGCCCTCGGCAACCTGCGGCGGCAGTACCAGCACAAACGCATGGTCCTCGTCGGCTTCTCCATCGGCGCGGACATGATCATGCGGCTGGGCGAGTTCTGGCAGGACCATCCGGGCCGCAACCCGGACATCCACGCGATGCTGCTCATGGACCCGAACATCAACCGCTCGTCCATGGTGGTGTCCGGGGCGCTCGCGGGCATGGACCCGGCCGATCCGCTCGCCGAGCTGAAGAAGGTGAGTCAGACCGCCACGAACCTCACCGAGTTCCAGAACATCTGCGAGTACCTACACAAGATCAGCAAGAAGGACCTCGCCCAGATCCAGCGGCACGCCAAGGACTGGTGGGAGTACTGGGAGGAGGCGGGCAGGTACGACCGGTTCATGCAGCGCATCGGCAGGCTGTACGCCCACTGCCCGCGGATCCAGGTGCTCTTCTCCGCCCACTACGACGGCTCGTTCAACGAGATCGTGGCGCGGGCGCGGCAGCACGGCATGAGCCACATCTTCGACTCGTACGGCATCGACCACTTCGAGTTCCTGAACGAGCAGTTCCTGGCCCAGAAGATCTCCGCGGTGACGGCCGCCCCGGCCCGCCCGCCGGAGCTCGCACGCCGCTGACGGGCGCGCGACGGCGCCGCTCGCGGACCGGTGCGGGACGAGCCGGTCGCCGTACCGTACGGCGGTGCCGCGGCACGGAAAACGCGGACCGGCCCGGCGGCGCCGGGCCGCGGCCCGCGTTCACGTCACGGCCGGCCGGGTCACAGGATCGGCAGGTACCGGCCGAGCTCGTACTCGGTGATCTGGCGGCGGTACTCCTGCCACTCGGCGCGCTTGTTGCGCAGGAAGAAGTCGAAGACGTGCTCGCCGAGGGTCTCCGCGACCAGCTCGCTGCGCTCCATCGCGGTGATCGCCTCGTCGAGGTTCTGCGGCAGCGGGTGGATGCCGAGGGCGCGGCGCTCGGCCGGGGTGAGCGCCCACACGTCGTCCTCGGCGCCGGGCGGCAGCTCGTAGCCCTCCTCGATGCCCTTCAGGCCCGCGGCAAGGATGACCGCGAACGCCAGGTACGGGTTGCAGGCCGAGTCGAGCGAGCGGAACTCGATGCGGGTCGAGTTGCCCTTGTGCGGCTTGTACATCGGCACCCGGACCAGCGCCGAGCGGTTGTTGTGCCCCCAGCAGATGTACGCCGGGGCCTCGCCGCCCTGCCCCGCGGTGGCCGCGGCGGCGCCCCACAGCCGCTTGTAGGAGTTGACCCACTGGTTGCACACCGCGGTGATCTCGGCGGCGTGCCGGAGCAGGCCGGCGATGAACGACCGGGCGACCTTGGACAGCTGGTACTCGGCCCCGGGCTCGTAGAAGGCGTTGCGGTCGCCCTCGAACAGCGACATGTGGGTGTGCATGCCGGAGCCGGGGTGCTCGGCGAACGGCTTCGGCATGAAGCTCGCCCAGACGCCCTGCTCCAGCGCGACCTCCTTCATGACCAGGCGGAAGGTCATGATGTTGTCGGCCGTGGTGAGCGCGTCCGCGTACCGCAGGTCGATCTCCTGCTGGCCGGGGGCGGCCTCGTGGTGGCTGAACTCCACCGAGATGCCCATCGACTCCAGCATCATGATCGCCTGGCGGCGGAAGTCGTGGCCCGCCGAGTGCGGGGTGTGGTCGAAGTAGCCGCCGGAGTCGATCGGCTCGGGCTTCTCGCCGGGCTCCGGCTTCTTCTTCAGCAGGAAGAACTCCACCTCCGGGTGGGTGTAGAAGGTGAAGCCCATGTCGGCGGCCTTCGCCAGGGTGCGCTTCAGCACCCAGCGCGGGTCGGCGTGCGAGGGCGAGCCGTCCGGCATGAGGATGTCGCAGAACATGCGCGCCGCGCCCGCCGACTCGTTACGCCACGGGAGGATCTGGAAGGTCGAGGGGTCGGGCTTGGCGAGCATGTCCGACTCGTAGACCCGCGCGAACCCCTCTATCGCCGAACCGTCGAACCCGATGCCCTCCGCGAACGCCCCTTCCAGCTCGGCCGGTGCGATCGCCACGGACTTGAGGAACCCGAGCACGTCGGTGAACCACAGCCGGATGAACCGGATGTCGCGCTCCTCGAGCGTGCGGAGAACGAACTCCTGCTGACGGTCCACGGCATACCTCTCTACGAACCGGACGTGACCGACATGGTGGCCGTTACGCCGGCGGTCAGACGGAAAAAGGGCACTGTCCTCCAGTCTGCCCGCCAGGTGTTTCGCACACGTTACGGCAGCCGGCAGCCGCGTGACCACTTCGGCGCCGTCCCCACGGCCGAAAGGCGGGGAAAGTCGGCGGAACGTCCCGGTACGGCCGGCCGGGGACCGTCACCGGCGGTACGGGCGGCCGGGCCGCGCGGGCCCGGCCGCATCCCCCATGCCCGTCGGCTCCCCTGCCCACTCCGGCCCGGATCATGCGGCCCGCCTGACCGGCCGCCGCCGGATCGCCGCCGCGCGGCGGGTCGTAGGCTGGATCGCGTGGCGCAACTCCGCATAGCTCTGGCCCAGGTGAACCCCACGGTCGGGGACCTGTCCGGCAACACCGACAAGCTGCTCGACTGGGCGCGGCGGGCGGCCGACCGCGGCGCGCACCTCGTCGTCTTCCCGGAGATGTTCCTCACCGGATACCCGGCGGAGGACCTGGTGCTGCGCGCCTCGTTCGTCAACGCCTCCATCGCCGCCCTGGAGACCGCGGCGCGGCGGCTCGCCGACGAAGGGCTCGGCGAGCTCCCGGTCGTCGTCGGGTACGTGGACCGCGCCGGCCTGCAGCCGCGCGTCGGGGTGCCGAAGGGCGCGCCGCTCAACGCCGCGGCGCTGCTGCACCGGGGCCGGATCGTGACCCGCACCGCCAAGCACCACCTGCCCAACTACGGGGTCTTCGACGAGTACCGCTACTTCGTGCGCGGCGACCGGCTGCCGATCTTCCGGCTGCACGGCGTGGACGTGGCGATCGCGATCTGCGAGGACCTGTGGCAGGACGGCGGGCCGGTCGCGGTCGTGTCCGAGGTGGGGGCCGGGCTGCTCGTGGTGCCGAACGCCTCGCCGTACGAGCGGGAGAAGGTGGACGTGCGCCGCGACCTGTGCGCCCGGCGCGCCCGCGAGGCCGGGTGCGCGCTCGCCTACGTCAACCAGGTCGGCGGGCAGGACGAGCTGGTCTTCGACGGCGACTCGCTCGTGGTGGACGCGCGCGGTGAGCTGGTCGCCCGCGCCGGGCGGTTCGTCGAGGAGCTGCTCGTCGCCGACCTCGACCTGCCGGCCGCGCCCGCCGAGGTCCGGCCCGGCACGGTCACGGTCGACGCCCGGGACGGCACCGCGATCACGGTCGAGCGGCTGGAGCTGTCGGCCGAGCCGGTCGCGCCGTACCCGCCCGAGCCGCCGCGGATCGCCCCGCGGCTCGACGACCTCGGCGAGGTGTACGCGGCGCTCGTGCTCGGCGTGCGCGACTACGTGGCGAAGAACGGCTTCCGCTCGGTGATCCTCGGCCTGTCCGGCGGCATCGACTCGGCGCTGGTCGCGACGATCGCGAGCGACGCGCTCGGCCCGGACCGGGTGCACGTGGTGCTCATGCCCTCGCGCTACTCCTCCGAGCACTCGCTCACCGACGCGCGCGAGCTGGTGCGCCGCCAGGGCGTGCACGCCCGCACCATCCCGATCACCGAGATCGTCAACGCGGTGGAGAAGGAGATCGAGCTGCACGGGCTCGCCGCGGAGAACGTGCAGGCCCGGGTGCGCGGCGCGGTGCTGCTCATGGGGCTGTCGAACGAGCACGGCCACCTCGTGCTCACCACCGGCAACAAGAGCGAGCTCGCCGTGGGCTACTCGACGATCTACGGCGACGCGGCCGGCGGCTTCGCGCCGATCAAGGACGTGTTCAAGACGATGGTGTGGGACCTGGCGCGGTGGCGCAACGCGCAGGTCGGCCGGGAGAACCCGTTCCTGTACGGCTTCGCCGAGCCGCCGATCCCGGAGAACTCGATCGTCAAGGAGCCGAGCGCGGAGCTGCGCCCCGGCCAGCGGGACACCGACTCGCTGCCGCCGTACCACGTGCTCGACCGGGTGCTCATCGACTACGTGGAGCACGACATGGGCCGCGACGACCTGATCGCCGCCGGCCACGACCCCGAGCTGGTGACCCAGGTCATCCGCATGGTGGACGCGGCCGAGTACAAGCGGCGGCAGTACCCGCCCGGCCCGAAGATCACGCCGAAGAACTTCGGCCGGGACCGCCGCCTGCCGATCACGAACCGGTGGCGGGAGACGGCCCCGTAGCCGGGCCGTCCGGGGGCGGCGGCGCGGCCAGGCCGCGCAGCACGGTGTCGACGACGCGCTCGGCGAGGGCGGGCGAGATCTCGGCGCCGCCCCACTTGGTGAAGTAGACCATCGCCCCGCTGAGCGCGGCCACCGCGGCCTCGACGTCGAGGTCGGGGCGGAACTCGCGGTCCGCGATGCCGCGGCGGAGGATCCCCCGCAACGCCTCCTGCTGCGGCTCGATCACGGTCTTGTGGAACCGTTCCGACAGGGTCGGGTAGCGATCGGGATCGCACATCGCGATGTTGAGCAGGCACCGGAGGCGGGGCGGCGCGCCCTCGTTCCCGAGCGAGGCGAGGAAGCGGACGAGGGCTTCGCGGGTGGAGAGCCCGGTGACGTCGGGGGGCGGTTTCCGCAGCGTGGCGATCGCGTCGACGACGAGGTCCTCCTTGCCGGGCCAGCGCCGGTAGATCGTGCTCTTGGCGACGCCCGCGCGCTGGGCGATCGCCTCGATCGACAGCTCCGCCAGGGACGTGCCCTCGGCGAGCAGGGCGATGGTCGCGTCGACGATCGCCCGGTCCGCCTTCGCGCTACGCGGCCGGCCCGGCTGCCGGGCCGGCCGTGCGGCCGCTGCACGGTGGCTCACCATGGTGACTCCTCCGTCCCGCGGGGACGGCTTCTCGCTTACTCGGGCCGCGGCGGCCGAAGCGGGGCGACGCCACGTCCCACCGATCTCCCCGCGGGGCTCGGCCGTGCCCCTCGGGCCCCTCGGGGCGCGCGACCACGGTATCAAGCCACCTCGGCGACGGCGGTCACCGTACCTCCCTCCCGGCCGCCCGCTCGGCGGCGGAGGCCCGGGCGGCCTTTCTGCCGGGCAGCCACACCGCCACCATGACCGCGCCGAGCAGGGCGATGCCGGCGCCGGTGAGCGCGGTGATCCGCATGCCGGTGAGGAACGCCTCGATCGCGGGGTCGAGCAGCGCGGCGCCGCCCGCCCCCAGGTTCCGGGCGACGGCCACGGTCGAGGCGAGGGACTCGCCGGCCGCGTGCCGTACCGCCTCGGGAAGGCCGGTGAGCGCGGGCGCGATCCGGTCCCGGTACGCGGCGGAGAGCACCGAGCCGAGCACGGCCACGCCGAGCGCGCCGCCGACCTGGCGCACGGTGTTGCCCATCGCCGAGCCCACGCCGGCCTTCTCCCGGGGCAGCGTGTCCATGATCGTGGTGGTCGCGGGCGGCATGATGTTCGCCATCCCCGCGCCCTGCACGAAGCACACCGCCATGATCACCGCAACCGGGGTGTCCTCGGTGAACGTGCTGTAGGCCGTGAACGCCGCGGCGATCACGAGCATGTTCACCGCCGCGGTGGGCTTCGCGCCGAAGCGGGCGGTGATCCGCCCGCTGAGCGGGGCGAAGATGAGCTGCGCCACGGCGAACGGGAGCATGATCAGGCCGGACTCGAGCGCGGTGTGGCCGAGCACGATCTGCAGGTAGAAGACGAAGAAGAAGACCCCGCCCATCATCGTGAAGAAGGCGAGACCGATCAGCACGACCGCGACGGAGAACCGGGTGTCGCGGAAGTAGCGCACGTCGAACGCCGGGTGGTCGATGCGCCGCTCGTACCACACGAACACGGCGAGCAGGGCCACGCCGGCGAGGCCGGGCACGAGCACCCGCGGGTCGGCGAGGGTGGCGAGCTCGCCGCCCTGGATGATGCCGTACGTCAGCGCGACCAGACCGGCGATCGACAGCAGCACGCCGACCGGGTCGAGCCGCGACGGGTTCGGGTCGCGCGACTCGGGAACGCGCGTCGCGATGAGCACGGCGGAGAGGAGGGCCACCGGCACGTTGATGAGGAAGATCGAGCCCCACCAGAAGTGCTCGATGAGCAGGCCGCCGGTGATCGGGCCGATCGCCGCGGCGAGGCCGACGCCGCCCGCCCAGACGCCGATCGCCTTGCCCCGCTCCCGCGGCGGGAAGACGCCGGAGATGATGGCGAGCGTCGCCGGCATGATCGCGGCGGCGCCGAGGCCCATCGCCGCCCTGCCCGCGATGAGCTGCGCCGGGCTCTGCGCGTAGGCGCTCAGCAGCGAGGAGAGGCCGAACACCGACATGCCGATCAGCAGCATGCGCCGGCGGCCGGTGCGGTCGCCGAGAACGCCGAAGGTGAACAGCAGCCCGGCGAAGACGAGCGTGTAGGAGTTGATCGCCCACTCGAGCTCGCTCTGCGTGGCCCCGAGCCCCTCGACCGGGTCGGCGATCGTCTTGAGGGCGACGTTGAGGATCGTGTTGTCGAGGATGACGGTGACGAGGCTGAGCACCATCACGCCGAGGATCTCCCACCGGCGTGGATGACCGGGTTGTTCCATGCCCTTCCCCAGGCATTCCGATACGGTGTCGTTTCGAAACTCCACCGTAGCGGCGGCATATTTCGATACGCAACCGTATCGTTTCGTATTACCGGCACGCGCTCCCGGGCGGTACCTCCCCGCCGCCTCCCCTCACCTCGCCTCACCTCGAGCGAAGCGGCGCCGGGCGCGCGCCGCCCGCCCGCGGGTGTTCACCCACGGCGAGAGGGGCGGAGCCGCAGCGGAACTGGCAGGACAAACCAGGGCGGGGGTGTTAAATGGGGGGACGACCGTGCAATCATCGGAGACGTCCGGGGACGCCACAGGGGCGCCTCGAGGCTTGGAGGTTGAGCACGATGTCCTCTGTCACGCCTTCTTCTCCCGCTTCTTCCCCTTCCTCCACCAACGCCGCGTCTGACCGGTCGACCGCGCTGTACGGCGGCAAGTCGACGCGCCGGGTGACCGTGCGCGACATCGCGGCGGCGAAGGAGCGCGGCGAGAAGTGGCCGATGGTCACCGCGTACGACGCGATGACCGCGCGGATCTTCGACGAGGCGGGCATCCCGGTGCTGCTCGTCGGCGACTCCGCCGCGATGGTGGTGTACGGCTACGACAGCACGATCCCGGTGACGGTCGACGACCTCGTCCCGCTCACCGCGGCGGTGGTACGCGGCTCCCGCCGGGCCATGGTCGTGGCCGACCTGCCGTTCGGCTCCTACCAGGCGTCGCCCCAGCAGGCACTGGAGTCGGCCGCGCGGTTCATGAAGGAGGCGGGCGCGCACGCCGTCAAACTGGAGGGCGGCCGCCGGGTGCTGCCGCAGATCGAGCTGCTCGTCGCGTCCGGCATCCCGGTGATGGGCCACCTCGGCCTCACCCCGCAGTCGGTGAACGTGTTCGGCGGCTACCGGGTGCAGGGCCGCGGCGAGGCCGGCGAGCGGCTCATGGCGGACGCCAAGGCCCTCGAGCACGCGGGCGCCTTCGCGGTCGTGCTCGAGTGCGTCCCCGCCGACCTGGCCGAGCGCGTCACGGCCGCGCTGTCGATCCCCACGATCGGCATCGGCGCGGGCCCGGCGTGCGACGCCCAGGTGCTGGTCTGGCAGGACCTGATGGGCCTCAACACCCGCCCGCCGAGGTTCGTCAAGAAGTACTTCGACCTCGCGGGCGAGATGACCCGGGCGATCCGCACCTACGCCGACGAGGTGGTCAACGGCGTCTTCCCGTCGGCCGAGCACACCTACGCCTGAGCGGCGCCGCCGCCGGGGCCGCCGCCACGGTACGGCGCGGCGGCCCGGGACCGGCGTGCCCGGCCGGGGCGGGGGCGCGCGCGGTCAGACGCGGTCAGACGTCGGTGACGCGCAGCCCCGCGTGCGCCTTGTAGCGCCGGTTGATGGAGATGAGGTTGGCGGTGAACGCCTCGATCTGGCCGGCGTTGCGCAGGCGGCCGCCGTACACGCCGCGCACGCCCGGGATGCGCCCGGCGAGCGCCTGCACCGTGTCGGTGGCGGCGCGGTCGTCGCCGAGCACGAGCACGTCGAGCTCGATGCGCTCCACCTTCGGGTCGAGCAGCAGCACCGCGGACACGTGGTGGAACGCCGCCACCACCTTGCTCTCCGGCAGCAGGGCCTGCGCCTGCTGGGCGGCGCTGCCCTCCTCGACCGGCAGCGGGTAGGCGCCCTTGGCGTCGAAGCCGATCGGGTTCACGCAGTCGATCACGATCTTGCCCGCGAGCGGTTCGCGCAGCGCCTCCAGCGTCGCCTTGTGGCCCTCCCACGGCACGGCGACGATGACGACGTCCGCCTCGGCGGCGACCACCGCGTTCTCCGCCCCGCGCACCGCCACGTCGAGCTCGCGCGCCGCCGCCTCGGCGCGCTCCGCGCTGCGCGAGCCGATCAGGACGGTGTGCCCGGCGAGGGCGAACCGGCGGGCCAGCCCTTTGCCCTGGTCACCCGTACCGCCCAGGATCCCGATCGACAGCGCGCTCACATCAGGCAGCTCAGTGCTCATGGCGTAGATCCTGCCAGGCGGCCGGGCGCGGCGGCGCGCCGGGTCCGCGGCGTGCCGCAAAACGCCCCATCCGGAGCGGCTCGGTGCGGCACGATAGGCCCATGGACGCGGCCTCGGTGAGCTTCCTGCGTGAGGTGCTCTCCTCGGTCTGGGTGGAGGGCACGCGCCGGCTCGGGCGGGCGTTACGGGCCACCCGCTCCCCCGGCGGCCTGCTCGTGGTGGGCACCCCGGACGACGACCCCTGGCATCTGACCGCGCACCTCGCGGACGAGGCGCGGTTGTCCGGGCTCGACCAGCTCCGGCCCACGCTGGTGCGGTGGTCGCCGCCGCCGGGCGCGCCGCCCCACCTGTCGATCGGGCTGGAGCGCATCGCGGCGGCGCGGCGCGGCGAGACCCTGCTCGTGGTCGCCGAGGACCGGGCCCCGGTGCCGCTGCTGGAGCGCGTCGACGACGCCCGCCGTACCGGGACCACGATCGTCGCGCTCGACGGCGGCGACCCCGAGCTGGAGGGCCTGGCGCACGAGGCGCTCGCCGTACCGCCGAGCGCCCCGCTCAGCTTCGACGCCGCCCAGCACCTGGTGAGCCTCGCCGCCGGGGAGGAGCCGCGGCGGCGCGGACTGCGCGAGCGGCTCGCCCGCCTCGCCGACCTGGTGACCGGGCCGCGGGTGCCCGACTGACCGGCGCCCGGCCGGCCGGGTCAGTCGTCCTCGTCGTCCCCCTCGTCCCACTCCTTGTCGGCCTCGCGCCAGGCCTCGTTGCGCTCGTCGGCGGTCTGCAGCGCGGCGGCCGCCGCCTCCCTGCTCGGGTACGGGCCCATGCGGTGCTTGTTGGGGCAGCCCTCGTCGGGTTCGACCCGCATGTGCTTGAGGCAGTACCACCACCGCTCGGCCGGCTCGGCCGTCACACCCTGGCCCTGGTTCGCTTCCGGATACACCTGTCCTCCTTCGGGGCGCGGGCGTCCTCGCCTCGATCCTGCCCGGTCGCGACCACAACTAGACTTACCGGCATGAGGTCGCCACTCCGGCCGGGGAGGATCTCCCCCCAGCGCAAGGTTCCCCCGCACATCGAGCGCCCAGAGTATGTCGGCAAGAAGGAGCCGCGCCGGGGCACCACCGACGTGCAGACGCCCGAGACCATCGAGCGGATGCGGATCGCCGGGAAGATCGCGGCGCAGGCGCTCCAGGAGGTCGGCAAGCACATCCGGCCGGGGATCACCACCGACGAGCTCGACCGCATCGGCCACGAGTTCCTGTGCGACCACGGCGCCTACCCCTCGACGCTCGGCTACCGGGGCTTCCCCAAGTCGCTGTGCACCTCGATCAACGAGGTGATCTGCCACGGCATCCCGGACGACACCGTGCTCGAGGAAGGCGACATCGTCAACGTCGACATCACCGCCTACATCGGCGGGGTGCACGGTGACACGAACGCGACCTTCCTCGTCGGCGAGGTGGACGAGGAGTCGCGGCTGCTCGTCGAGCGCACCC
>QGUZ01000337.1 GCA_003242605.1 Actinomycetota bacterium | reverse complement strand
CCCTGCCCGGCGGAACCCCAGCCCACCCCCCACCCGCCCCCGCCGCGCGGGCACCCGTGGACGTCCGGCCGCGGCGAACCCGGCCCCGACGCCGACCGGTCGCGGGCGACGCTCCCCGGCCCGCGCCCCGAACCCGGTCCCACCCCCGTCGTCACCGTCTCGCCCGGACACCGCCCGGTTCCCCGAGTCCTTCCGCCGCCACGGCACGCCACCCGGCATCCTGATCTTTTCCTTGGCGCACAGCCGTTCCCCGTACGGCACGGCCCACCGGCAGAAGCGCTCCCTTGACCCGGCCGCGACCGGCCGCAGGCCGCATGCCGTCGCGATCCAGCGCGACGGGACCGTGCCGCCGGGGCCGCCTCAGCGGTAGCCGGTGGGCGGGAAGTACTGCTCGAGCACCTGGGCGACGCCGTCCTCGTTGTTGCCGGCGGTGACGTGGTCGACGACGGCGAGCACGTCGGGGTGGGCGTTGGCGACCGCGTAGGAGGTGCCGGCCCAGACGAGCATGGGCAGGTCGTTGGGCATGTCGCCGAAGGCGACGACCTCGTCGGGGCCGATGCCGTGCTCGGCGGCGAGGGTGGCGAGCGCGGAGGCCTTGGTCACGCCGTGGGCGCTCATCTCGATCAGCGGACGGCCGCTGGAGTGGGTGGCGGTGACGAGGTCGCCGACGAGGTGCCGCACGCAGGCGTGCAGCTCGTCGGGGTCCATGCTCTCGTGCAGGGCGAGCAGCTTGGCGCACGGCCGGGAGGTGAGCGTGGCGGTGGCCACCCGCAGGCCGAGCCGAGTGGAGCCGTCCGGCCCGGTGGCGTACCGCGCGTCCCACCCGCCGATCCGGAACCCGTCCTCGTGGGCGAACCCGCCCTCGTACTCCACCGAGAAGGCGAGACCGGGGATGTGGGCGCGGAGCCGGTGCACGACCTCCCGCAGCACCGGCGGCTCGATCAGCCGGGACTCCACGATGCGCTGGGTGTGCAGGTCGTAGACGAGCGCGCCGTTGGCGCAGATCGCCAGTCCCCGGTGGTTCACCGCCGCGGCCACGGCGTCCATCCAGCGCGGCGGCCGCCCGGTGACGAACACGAGGATCGCGCCCGCCTTCTCCACACCGGAGAACGCGGCGAGCGTGCGGGGCGACACCGTGCCGTCCGATCGGAGCGCGGTCCCGTCCAGATCGGTGGCGACGAGTCGAGGAGTGCCCATAGCACGTTCCAGTCTGCCTTGTTGGCAGTAAACGTCCAGTTTTGCACGATCAACTGGGTGACTGTCCGATCCGCGGTACGGCGAGCCGCACGCCGCCGGATGCCGCGGGCGACGGGTCGGCGGCCCGCCGAGAGGACGACGCCGGCGACGCCGTGCACCCCGCCGGCCCGGGCAGGGCCGCGTGGCCAGGTACTCGGCGGCGCGGCGAGGGGCCCGGGGCGGGGCACCGCGAGGGCGGCGGGCATGCCGGTGACCTGGGGGCGAAGTGGGTGTAGATCCCGCGATCGCGGGCAGGAGTACGGTCATGCCGCACACGCGCGCCCGGCCCGGCGGAACCGGATCGGTGCAACGAAATCCCCGCCCGCGGGAACACCGGCCCCGCGCATGGTGTTAGATGGAGTGGAAGTTGTATTGGCCGTTCCCGATGTGTCAAACCAGCTTGACTGTCTGAGCCACCCGGGAAGTGCTGTGCGACATTCAGGGGCTCGCGAAGTGCGAATCCCAAGGTTTTTTGGTTGTTAGGAGAGCTTTAATGGCTCAGGGTACCGTCAAGTGGTTCAACTCGGAGAAGGGCTACGGCTTCATCGCGCCGGACGGCGGGGCACCGGACGTCTTCGTCCACTTCTCCGAGATCATCGGTAACGGCTATCGCAGCCTTGAGGACGGCCAGCGGGTCGAGTTCGAGGTGACGCAGGGCCACAAGGGTCCGCAGGCGTCGCAGGTTCGCGGCATCTGATCACAGACCTCTGACGAAGGCGGGGCCCGCCCGGCGGGCTCCGCCTTTCGCGTTGTCGAAAAACCCTCCGGAAACGAACGCCGGCCGTGATCTCCGGGCCGCCGGAAATCCGGCCCGGCGTGCGTTTTTCCGGGACCGCGGAATCGTGGGGCGCGCCGGCGGCGGGCCCCACGATCGCGTCGGTCGTGTTCTCCCGCGCGGCTCAGGACTTCTTCGCCGGGCGGATGGGCTCGAGGACGTCCAGACCGAGGTACGGCCGGAGTGCCTTGGGGACCACCACGGAGCCGTCGGCCTGCTGGTGGTTCTCCAGGATCGCGATGATCCACCGGGTGGTGGCGAGCGTGCCGTTGAGCGTGGCCACGTACTGCGGCTTGCCGTTCTCGTCGCGGTACCGGACCTTCAGCCGCCGCGCCTGGAACGTGGTGCAGTTCGAGGTCGAGGTGACCTCCCGGTAGCGGCCCTGGCTCGGCAGCCACGCCTCGGTGTCGTACTTGCGCGCCGCCGACGCGCCGAGGTCACCGGCCGCCACGTCGATCACGCGGTACGGCACCTCGACCTTGGCGAGCATCTCCTTCTCCCAGTTGAGGAAGCGCAGATGCTCCTCCGCGGCCTGCTCGGGCAGGCAGTACGAGAACATCTCGACCTTGTCGAACTGGTGCACGCGCAGGATGCCGCGGGTGTCCTTGCCGTACGACCCGGCCTCGCGCCGGTAGCAGGACGACCAGCCCGCGTACCGCAGCGGCAGCGACTCGCGGTCGAGGATCTCGTCGGAGTGGTACGCGGCGAGGGGCACCTCCGAGGTGCCGACGAGGTACAGGTCGTCGGCCTCGATCCGGTACACCTCCTGCGCATGCGCGCCGAGGAAACCGGTGCCGGCCATCGCCTCGGGCTTCACCAGCGTCGGCGTGATCACCGGCGTGAAGCCGTTCTCGATCGCCTGCTGCATCGCCAGATTGAGCAGGGCGAGCTGCAGCCGGGCGCCGACCCCGGTGAGGAAGTAGAACCGGGCGCCGGACACCTTCGCGCCGCGCTCGATGTCGATCGCGCCGAGCATCTCGCCGAGCTCGATGTGGTCGCGGGGCTCGAAGTCGAACTTCGGCGGCTCCCCGACCTCCTCGAGGACGACGTAGTCCTCCTCGCCGCCGACCGGCGCGCCCTCCTCGACGATGTTCGGCACCGTCATCAGCAGCTCGTCGAACTTCGCGGCGAGCTCGGCGGCCTCGGCCTCGGCGGCCTTGACCTGGGCGGCGAGCTCCTTGGCCCGCGCCAGCAGCGCCTCGCGTTCCTCCCCGGAGGCTTTCGACACCGACTTGCCGACGCTCTTCTGTTCCGCGCGCAGCGACTCGAACGAGCTCAGCGCACTGCGACGGCGGGCGTCCAGGTCGAGCAGCGTGTCGACGATCGAGTCGTCCTCGCCACGGGCACGCTGCGACGCCCGTAGCCGGTCCGGGTCCTCACGAAGGATACGCAGGTCGATCACACCAAAAGGCTACCCGCGTAGGGTGGCGGCCCGCATCGCAAATAGGCCCTCACGCCCCACCGGCGGCGCTCGCCGGCGGGTGCGGGTCGTCCGGCCCGATCAGACCTCGCCGGCGCGCATGCGGCGGAGCCACTCGGCCGCCTCGGCGAACGCCTCGTCCGACGTGCTCGGCTTGATCTTCGGCTGGACCGCGTCGGCGCGCGGGTAGCTGCCGAGGAACCTCACCTCGGCGCAGATCCGGTGCAGCCCGGCGAGCGCGTCGCCCACCCGCGCCTCGGCGATGTGCCCCTCGCAGTCGATGTGGAAGAAGTACCGGCCGATGCCGTCGCGGGTCGGCCGCGACTCGATGCGGGTGAGGTTGATGCCGCGCACCGAGAACTCGTGCAGCATCTCCAGCAGCGCGCCCGGGTGGTCGTCCTTCAGGAAGGCGACCACCGAGGTGCGGTCGGCGCCGGTCGGCTCGGGCAGCGGCCCGGGCCGCTCCACCCGCACGAACCGGGTGACGGTGTCCTTGCGGTCGCCGATGTTCTCCGCCACCTCGACCAGGCCGTACACCTCGGCCGCGATCGGGTCGGCGATCGCGGCGTCGAACGGCGAGCCGGGCTCGCTCACGTCCCGCGCGGCCCCGGCCGTCGACGCGGCGGGGATCACCACGGCGTCGGGCAGCTCACGGGCGAGGAACTCGCGGCACTGGGTGATCGCGGCCGGGTGCGAGACGACGCGCTTGATGTCGCCCAGCACCATGCCCTCGCGGGCGAGCAGCGAGAACCGCACCGGCAGCAGCAGCTCGCCGGTGATGAGCAGGTGCTCGCCCCAGGCGAACTCGTCGAGGGTCACGGTGATCGCGCCCTCCATCGAGTTCTCCAGCGGGACGACGGCCGCCTCGGCCTCGCCGGTGCGCACCGCGTCCATCGCCGCCGGAATGTTCACGCAGGGAAGGCCGCGTGCCCCGGGTGCCATCGCGCGGAGCGCGGCCTCGGAAAACGTGCCCTCGGGACCCAGGTACGCGTACGTGGGCTTGGTGGGGACGTTCTCCCCTTCGGGCACCTCTGAGGACCGGGATCGCTCCCGGGACGGCACGTTCGACATGTGCTCTAGGGTATCCACCTGCGTGTCCGCATATCGCACGTTCCCCGGCTTTTCCCGACCCGTTACCGCTCCGCGGTGCGCCGCCTGACCTGCAGGAACGCCCGCAGCCGCCGGCGCCGCGCGCGGCGGTGGGCGCCGTGGGGGGCCGGCCCGGCGGGGGATTCGGACGCCGCGGCGGCCCCGGAATCGGACGCCCCCGGATCGGGCATCGCGCCGGACGCCGCGTCCGGCGCCGAACTCGGCACCGGGTTGGACACGGGATTGGACACCGGGTTGGACGCCCGATTGGACGCCTGACCGGACGCCTGACCGGACACGGCATCGGACGGATCGGCCGCGGCGGGCGCGCCATCCGCGGCGCCGTGCGCCAGATCCGGCGCGGCGGCGGAGACCGGGGCGGGCACGGGGTCGGACGTCCGGCCCGCCTCGGGGCCGAGCCGGGCGTCCGGCCGTGCGTCGTGCGCCCTGGCCGCCCCGGCGGCGGGCTCGGCCCGGCCGTCCGGTGCCGTGGCCGGCGCGGCGGCGGACGCGATGCCGCCGGGCGAGGAGTTCCGCGCGTCTCCCGGCTCCCCGGTCGTCTCGCTCGCCAGGATGTCGCCCGCTACTCCGGGGCCGCCGCCGCGCGGGCCGTCGGACGCCTCGTCGGACCGGCGGTCGGGGGGCCCGGGGGCCCCCCCGGCCCCGGGCTCTTTTACACACCTCCCGCCACCCAGAGCAAAGGAGAAGACGGTGGGCCGCCTCTTCTTGTAATAAAAAATAAAAAAAACTAAGTCAAAACTA